>JBOHQZ010000522.1:0-5077 GCA_050732275.1 bacterium | reverse complement strand
GACAATATCGATCTTGGGCGAAGCGTCAAAATTGACAAGACTGATCGCTATGAAATAAACGAACCCTATCCCTGGCGAGGCGTACATTCACAAGCCGTCAATCATTGCAATGGCGCAAAGCTATCTCTCACATGCGAGCAGAGCAAAACGACGTATGTTTTGGACGTGCGCGCGTTCAATGATGGCATTGCGTTCTGTTATATCGTGCCCGGCGAGGGAAATCGCCTCGTTCAAAGTGAAGCCACTTCTTTCACTATTCCGGAAGGCGGCACGGTTTGGTATCACGATTTTTATATGCACTACGAAGGGATACACGAAAAGAAAAATATCGCTGCCGTGAAAGAGGGTGATTGGGCCGCGCCGCCGTTGACGTTCAAGCTGCCAAACGATAACGGTTACGCTTCCATCACCGAATCGGCCATCATCAATTACAGCGGCCTGGGCCTGCAGGCGAACGGCCAACGGAGTTTTCAAGTCCGTTTGGGACACGAGGTGCCGGCCTCATATCCATACATTCTCAGATATAAAGAAGACGACGCCAAACGGCTGTCAGCGCCCGCCGCCATCAGCGGAACGATCAAGACACCGTGGCGAGTCGTCATGATCGGCGCGGATTTGAACACGCTTGTCAACTCCGACATCATTCACAACTTCGCGCCGGCGCCGGATCAAAAACTTTTTCCAGAAGGATTCGCCACGTCCTGGCTGAAACCCGGTCGCGCGGTTTGGGGTTATTTGAACAACGGCGGCAGAACTTTGGAAGCGATGAAAGAATTTTCGCGGCTGGCTGGCGAGCTTGGCTTTGAATATAATTTGGTCGAAGGCCATTGGCAAAGGTGGCCGGAGAGCGAGCAGAAAGAACTCGTGGATTATTCCAACGCGCACCAGGTCAAAGTCATTTTCTGGAAACACTCGCGTGACTTGCGCGATCCCCAACAACGCCGCGAGTTTTTTGAACATCTGCACAAGCTCGGCGTTGCCGGCGCTAAAATCGATTTTTTCGATCACGCAGCCAAAGAGATTATTGACTTGTATCAAGCTTGCCTGAATGAAGCGGCGGAATACCAACTCATCATCAATTTTCATGGCGCCAACAAGCCCGCCGGCGAAGCGCGCACCTGGCCGAATGAAATGACGCGCGAAGGCATACGCGGCTATGAATTTCGCGGGCCATGGGCGGCGCACAACACTGCGTTGCCTTTCACGCGCATGCTAGCCGGACATGCGGATTACACGCCCATGCACTTTGGCGATCGCCGCACCGACACTTCCGAATCACACCAAATTGCCAGCGCCATCATTTTTACCTCTGCCCTGCTCGTTTATGCCGAACATCCGCAAAACATTTTAAACCATAAAGCCGTCGAATTGATTAAACAAATTCCGGCGGTTTGGGATGAAACCATTGCGTTGCCGGTGAGTGAGATCGGCGAGCTTGCTGCTTTTGCTCGTAGAGCCGGTGAGAAGTGGTTCATCGCCGTAATGAACGGACCGACCGCCAAAGGCATCACGATCGATCTCTCCACGTTTTTAAAAGAAGGGGACTACAAAGCCATGTTGGTGCGTGATGAAAAAGGCGGTGCCGCCGCGGTTTCGCTCGTGCGCAAACGCGAAACGTTTGGCCCAAAACCCGGCGTGATCGTTGATACGACGACCGTGAAGAACAATGACTCGTTTTTTGTCGAATTAATTGCCGGCGGGGGTTTTGTGGCTTTGCTATCCAAATGAAAAAAGAAGAAAAGGCAAAACCAATATGGACAGTTCGTAGTAGCGCCTTCAGGCGCCGGATGTTCATCGATATAAAATGCCTGAAGGCATCACTACGAACTTGTACTATTTTCTTTTTAACCATGCCAATAACGGCAAGCGAGAACCGCGAGCCATTCTGGCGTACTCGAGAGCATTACACCGGACATCTGGAAAACAATAGCACGCGTCAAATTTATTTGCTCAACCACGATTGGGATTATCTCGAGCAAAACCTCAAATCCATCAGCGAACTTGGCAAAAATAGTTTCACCTGGCAAAAAATTGATTTGCCGCACACTTGGAATCGCTTCGATGCCACAGACAACGTTCCTGGCTACCGGCGTGAGGCAAGCTGGTATCGCAAATCCGTGCACATCCCGCAATTCGACGAGAACGCGGTTTTCCGGCTTTACTTTGAAGGCGTGAATATCAGCAGCGAAGTGTATGTGAACGGCGTCAAAGCCGGTGCGCATGTCGGCGGTTATGTTGGATTCACGCTCGACATCAGCGATTATATCAAACCAAATGCTTCGAATGAAATTTTGGTGCGCGCAGACAATTCAATTAATGCCGACATCATTCCGTCGCAGAAATCCGATTTCACCATCTTCGGCGGAATCACGCGCGATGTTTGGTTGCAAGTTTTGCCGCCGGTGTTTGTGGATCGCGTGCATATCAAAACACCGGCGGTCAGTTCGGAACGCGCCGCAACCGAGGTTTCAATTCAGATCGTAAACGCCTGGCCGCAAGCGCAATCGGTCACGTTGGAATTTGTGATGGTATCGCCGGATGGCAAAGCTGTCGCTCGAAAATCAGTCGAGCAAACTGTGATAGCAGGTTCTTCCAATTTCTCATTCAAAATGCCTGAGATACGCGCGCCGAAATTGTGGTCGCCGGAAACGCCGCATCTTTACACATTAAAGGTCAAAGCCAAATGCGGGCGTTACGAAGACGAAGTCAGCGAGCGCTTTGGTTATCGCTGGTTTGAATTTAAAGAGAACGGCCCATTTTATTTGAACGGCAAGCGCTTGCTCTTGCGCGGCACGCACCGGCACGAAGATTACGCCGGCTACGGCATGGCCATGCCGGACAGTCTGCACCGGCGCGACATGCAGATGATCAAAGAGCTCGGCGCGAATTTCGTGCGGCTGGCGCATTATCCGCAAGACCCGGAAGTGTATCGCGCCTGCGACGAGCTTGGCTTGCTGGTGTGGGATGAGTTGCCGTGGTGTCGCGGCGGCATGGGCGGCACGGAATGGAAAGCAAACACAAAGCGTCTGCTCGCCGAACAAATCAATCAAAACTTCAACCATCCGAGCATCATCCTGTGGTCTCTGGGAAATGAAATGTACTGGCTGCCGGATTTCCCCGGCGGCGATCATCCGGATTCACTCAAGCAATTTGTCGGCGAACTGAACGACCTCGCGCATCAATTGGATCTCGGTCGCTTGACGACGCTGCGCAAATTTTACGATGGCGCAGATATTACCGACGTTTTCTCTCCCTCGATTTGGGCTGGCTGGTATGCCGGCGTTTATAAAAGTTACGGCCAAGCGTTGGACGACGCCCGCAAGAAATACAAACGCTTTTTGCACGCCGAATATGGCGGCGATAGCCATGTTGGCCGGCACACTGAAAATCCCATCACCGGCGAGGGCGTTGTCACGGACAATGGCTGGGCGGAGCAGCCCAATAAGCTCAATGTCAAGCAAGTGTCGAGCGAAGGCGATTGGAGCGAAAGCTACATCGTCGATTTGTTTGATTGGCATTTGATGATTGCCGAGCAGCTTGACTGGTTCGCCGGCAGCGCGCAATGGGCGTTCAAGGATTTTGCCACACCGCTGCGGCCGGAGAATCCGATTCCTTATGTGAATCAAAAAGGCCTCGTCGATCGCGCCGGTAATCCCAAAGATGCTTATTATGTTTTCAAAAGCCGCTGGACAAACGACCCCAAATTTTGTTATGTTGAATCGCATTCCTGGACAGAAAGAAGCGGCAGGCCTGGACAAACTCGCCGCGTGCGTATTTATAGCAACTGTGAGGAAGTCGCCTTCTATCTCAACGGCGAAAGCCTTGGAAGCAAGCGGCGTCATGCAAATGAATTTCCCGCCGGCGGGCAATATTGGGACGTGCGCTTCAAAGAAGGGCAGAACGATTTATTAGCGATCGGTTGTGCAAACGGCAAAATCGTCGCGCGCAATTCGATGGTGGTGCATTATTCCTTTGAGAAAAACGGCACGCCGGTGGCGCTGAAGCTGGCATCCCAGCCGTTCGCGAATGGCAACTTGCTCATCCAAGCGAGAGCGGTTGATGCGCAGGGGCGGTTTTGTCTTGACTTTAACCGGCGAATTTATTTTGATTATAGCGGCGACGGCTTTTTGCTTAAAGATTACGGCACGCCCACGCGAAGCAGCGTTATCGAATTTGCTAACGGCAGGGCGACGATTGAATTTGCGCCAGCAAAAAACGGCAAAGCTGTCATCGAAGCGCGCACGCATGACATGCAGGGCAGCTATTTGGTGATTGAGTAGCGATTCATTTATTCCGTTGGTCGCTTTTATCCGTTGGGAAAACCTTTGAATACGTCAATGCAACTTAGTTCATTACCCTTAGTTTTCTCGCTTTTTCTTCTCGGTTTGCTTGAAAACGAATTCGTGCTCTCGCAACCGCAAACGTTCCTGCTCGATGCCGCCGCGCTCGTAAAAGTAAAAAGATATATAAATGAGAGGAAAGCCCCTTATCATTCTGCCTACGCTGCCTTGTTAAAGGACGCGGAAAAAGCCTTGGCCGCCGGCCCATTTTCCGTCGTGAATAAAACCGGGACGCCGCCCAGCGGCGACAAGCACGACTACTACAGCTATGGCACCTATTGGTGGCCGGATTCGACGAAACCCGGCGGCCTGCCTTACATTAGAAAAGATGGCCAAGTCAATCCGGAGACGCAGAGCGACAAGTTCGACGATAAAAGCATGGCGCTCATGACAGACACGGTTGAAACGCTCGCGCTGGCGTTTTTCTTCTCCGCTGATGAAAAATACGCGCGCCGTGCTATCGAGCTGTTGCGAGTTTGGTTTCTGAACGCTGCCACCAAAATGAATCCGCACCTCGAATATAGCCAAGCCATTCCCGGAAGGGTGACGGGCCGAGGCATTGGCATTATCGAGACCGTGAAATTCAAACACCTCGTTGATGCCATCGGATTGCTCGAAGTTTCGCAGAGTTTCACTCAGGAAGACGGCAAGGGTTTGCGCGAATGGTTTCATGCTTTCTTGCACTGGCTGCGCACGAGCCAGCACGGCAAAGATGAAGATAATTGGTACAACAATCA
>JBOHQZ010000521.1:0-5078 GCA_050732275.1 bacterium | reverse complement strand
GATTAAGGGTGAGAATTCGGATCAATCGCCGTTTTTAAATGATTGATTGTTCAAGAAGTAAAATTTCCGCAATCCACAATCTGCAATCCGAAATCGGTATAATGGCGTAACCGGCAACGAGGGAAATGTCAAAGCACACAAAAATCCTTCTGCTCTTTTGGGACGGCATCGTTTGGGATAGCCTCAAAATGCGGTTTCCTCTCATTGAAGAAGTTTTCGTTTTTGATAACACCGGAAGAATTCGGCTTCCGGCAACAAAGTTTCTTTTTGTCTCTGAGAGCGGGGTAAAATTAGAATCTCGGGAAATGCGGCCGGCCGCCTTCGCGGGAATCATGCAAGAAGGCCAACAGCTCGAGTTTCAACGCAACGACGATCGCGCGGCGCTGACTTTTTATCAACAGGCGCTGGCGCGCGCCGCGAGCCCGCAGATGAAAGGTGAATTGCTCAACGCCATCGCGAGAGTGCAAAAAAAGTTAAAGCTATTTCCCAATGCGATTGAAACATACAATCGGTTGATACGAGATTACAACCAGGTTCGAATCGCGAGCGGCATACCGCTCGGCTTGGCGGCGCGGCTGGAGCGCGGCAATTTATTTTTAGCGAACAACGATTCGGCGCGCGCCCTCCAAGCTTTTCTTGAAGCCTACACCAGTCTGGTCAACGGCGAATGGGCGCTGGAAAAATCGCCATACGATTTTTTCAGCCGCCAAGTTGCGGACGCGCTGGCGGCGATCTTGGCGCGCCCCAATTTGCCGGCGTCTTGGCAGACACCTCACGCCGCCTTCAGGGAATTGCAAGAGAAGGAAAAGCAGCAGATAGCGATCACGGCAAGACCGCAGGCGTTTCAGCAAAAAGCGCCACCGTGGTTGTCGGAAAAAATCGCCCCAATGACGACGGATCATCGCAACGCCGCTCAACGTTTCGTCTTCGATACCGGCGGGTATGTTTATCTCATCGCGTTGCTGAATCTGCCGGTCAAGAGCGGCGCTTACGCAGATACGATCTGGGGACTCTTGCTCAATGCGAACCATATCAAAGCGCACGTTCTCCGCGAAGCCGTGCAAGCGCATCTCCCCGCCGCAAGCGCCGGCTGGATCGTTAGGGATAAGAATGGCAATGTGCTCGCGAAATCCGCAGCGGCCTCGCGGGAGCACCGGTCGTCAAAACCGAGTTTTCAGAAAAATTCCTGCCCTGGTCTCTGGAACTCTACCGGCGAGAGCAGGCGCCTTTCGAAGCGCTTTTTTCTCCGGAGCGCAGCATTTATTTTTATATTTTCGTGCTCATCGCCGGCATTCTCATTTTCGGTCTGGTCCTGACGCTGCGCGGCGTCAGCCACGAACTCGAGATCGCCAAGCTGAAATCCGATTTTGCTTCCACCATTTCGCACGAATTTAAAAGCCCGCTCACCTCGATTCGCCAGTTGGCGGAAATGCTGCAAACCAACCGGGTGCCTTCCGAACCGCGCCGCCGGCAATATTACGACGTCATCGTCGAGCAAAGCGAACGGCTGTCGACGCTGATCGACAATGTTTTGGATTTTTCCAAAATGGAAGAAGGGCGCAAGGTGTTTGAATTCGAGCGTCTCGATATTTCCGGCCTGCTGCGAGAGATCGTTTCGCGCGTGCAGCATCAGATAAGCCATTGGGGATTTCAGTTGCAGGCCTGCATTTCCGACCGCCTGCCGCCGGTAAAAGCGGATCGCCTCGCCATCGCGCACGTCGTCACCAATTTGCTCGACAATGCCATAAAATATTCCGGCGCCGCGAAGCGCGCCGAGATTCGCGTTGCCGCTGAAGATGGCCATCTGGTGATCGCCGTGCAAGATCACGGCATCGGCATCGCGAAAGACGAATTGAAAAAAATTTTCGAGCGTTTTCATCGCGGCGGCGATCCACAAACCCGCACCGTTAAAGGCGCCGGGCTGGGATTGACTTTGGTCAAACAAATCGTGCAAGCCCATCATGGCTCCGTTCACGCCGAGAGCGTACCGGGGAAGGGAAGCACGTTTACAGTACGGCTTCCGATCCAGGACGTGGAGTAGTGGAGTGTTGGAGCAATGGATTATTGGAACAATGGAGTTTTGGATCAATGGATTAATGGAGTCGTGCGAGGGCCAATGATCCATCAATCCATTACTCCAATGCTCCACTAATCCGACATTTTAAGGAGGAATGAAGATGGAACGAATTCTCATCATCGAGGACGACGATCGCATCCTCATGGGTTTGGAAGACGATTTCCGTTTCGAGGGCTATGAAATATCAACCGCCAGCGACGGACAGCGAGGCCTCACCATGGCCAATGAAAACGCGCATGATCTCATTATTCTCGACCTCATGCTGCCCAAGCTGAACGGCTTCGAGATTTGCAAGCAATTGCGGCAAGCGGGCATGACAAAGCCGATTCTCATGTTGACGGCGAAAAGCCAGGAAGTCGATAAAGTCCTTGGACTGGAGCTTGGCGCCGACGATTACGTTACCAAGCCGTTCAGTCCACGCGAGCTGGTGGCGCGAGTGAAAGCCCTGCTCCGGCGCGCAAAATCGAATCATCACGATGGCGCGCTTTTTCACTTTGGCGATTTTGAAATTGATTTTAAAAAGTACGAGGCGCGAAAATCCGGGCGCCAGTTCCATCTGACGGCGCTGGAGTTCAATTTGCTCCATCTCTTTATCCAACATCCCGATGAAGCTCTCAGCCGCGGCTTCATACTCGACAAGATTTGGGGTGAAGAAGTGTACGTCACCAACCGCACGGTGGATACGCACGTGGCGCAACTGCGGAAGAAGATTGAAGATGATCCGGGTAACCCCAAATTTATTTTGGGCGTGCGCGGAGTCGGATACAAATTTGTAGCTTAAATCGCCAACGGATAAAGGCGGCCAACGGATTTGGTTTCCTTTATCAGTTGGCTTTTATGATGATCATGAAATCAATTCATTTCGCTCCTTGCTTTATCTTTTTTGCTATTGTTTTGCTGAGCGTGGCAGCTTGCGCGCAGCAAAGCCCCGATCAACTTTTCCAAGCCGGCATTTACGCCGAAGAGATTAAAGGCGACTTGCAAGAAGCGCTGAAGTTTTATCAAAAAATTGTCCGAGATTTTCCCGACCATCGTCCGGCCGCCGCCAAAGCGCAGTTGCACCTCGGTCTCTGCTATGAAAAGCTCGGCCAGCCGCAAGCACGAGAGGCGTATCAAAAGGCGGCGGAAAACTATCCCGACCAGCGTGAAGTTGTCGCAATAGCACGAGACCGCCTGGCGCGGCTAAAAACTTCTGCCACCCGCAATCCCCAACCCGCTATCTCCCCCCTGGTGAAATATTATTTCGAGCGCTTTGGGATTGACATCACCACTTCAACTTCCTATGATGGGAAATATCTCGCTTATACCGACTGGACCACGGGCAGCTTGATGATTGCGGATTTGAGATTGCGGAATGCGGAAAGTTATCTCCGCAATCCGCAATCCCCAATCCGCAATCAAAAATTCGAAACTAAAATTGTCGCCGCTGATTTATTGCGTTCTCCCCAATACGCCTATTACCCGGCCTGGTCGCGCGATGGCAGATTCATTGCCTATAGCTGGTATCGTGGCGCTTATTTTATTGAACTGCGCGTGGTTTCTGTTGCCGATGGTCAGAATTGGGTAGTTTATTCTGATCCGCAGCTCATCATCAACCCTCACGATTGGTCGCCGGACGGCAAAACCATTGCTTGCGAAACGATCAACTTTCATCGTGAATCTCACAAGTGGCTGGCGCTGGTTAGCGTGGACGCCAAAGAATTGCAGCAAATTCTGCCTTTGGTTCGCCACTCCCGCGGCATGAAGTTTTCGCCGGATGGCAAATATGTTGTCTATGACCTGCAAGGCGAAGGCTTGAGTTTCATCCATGTGGTGGCCTTGGCAGACAGGCAGCAAACCGAAGTTGACCTTCATGAACCGGGAAATGTCTCCGGTTATGACGCGCCGGCCTGGTCGCCGGATGGAAACCTCTTGTTGTGCAGGAGTTTTGGCCGCCATAATTTATTGGCTCTGCCCATGCACAGCGGCAAACCGGCAGGAAAATCATACCTGGTGCAATCAGATCTGCCTCAAGCGCTTTTGGCCATGAAGGGGATCAACCATGCAGCACCAACTAAAGTGAACCGCTCGGCCAACCAGAACACCATGCTTGGCCGCTTGCAAACAAATCAAAACTCCTTTGCCGAGGAATTTTCATCTCCAGTGCTGGATTCTGCGTGGTCGGTATTTGAATGGAAAGGCTCGAATGTTTATAATTATCCCAGCTTCGGCCGCTATTCGCTCACTGATCAGCCCGGGCATTTGCGCTATTATCTTGACCCGATTATGACAGGTTCGAATAACACTAATTACCTGCCAAAATTCAGCGGCTGGTATTGGGCGTATCCCAGTCCGGAGATCAGCCGTCCTCTCCATGGCGACCATTGGGTGCTTGAAGCTAGGGTCACCTATTCGCTGGTAGACGGGGCGAATGGACGCGGTCTTGAGTTGACTATTTATTTTGATCCTACGCGTGACCGCCAAACGGCGCTGCTCCTTTCCCGTTACAAAGAGATTCATAGCAATGCCCTTTCAGTTCAGTTGCTCGATTATGGTACACGCATCGCTGAAAACGAAAATTATCGTTCCCCAAGCGATACCCTCGGTGTGACCCAATTTACCTATTACCACCGCATCTGGCGAGCTGACACCCTGATTCAAGTTGAAATCAGCGAGAATGGCACGAATTTCCGTCCGGTGTTTTCTCACGCGCTTCCTTCGACTCTGCGAAGCCAACCGCAATTATTGGCTTTGACCGGCAATAGCTGGTTCGTCCCGGCCGGCGCGTATGCGGATTGGGACTATATTCGATTCCGGAACGCGGACTTCTGATTGCGAACTGGGGATTGAGGATTTCAGAAAAAGCCTCCGCAATCCGCAATCATAAATCCAAAATCAAAAGTTCCGCAATCTCCAATCCGCAATCATTTCCCGCCTTTTATCTCCACACAATCTTAACAAACTCTCCACCGAAGCTTCAAGCAAACTGAATAGGCATTTTTTAAATTACTTACGGTTAATC
>JBOHQZ010000520.1:0-5082 GCA_050732275.1 bacterium | reverse complement strand
TCAACGCCGGCAGGAAAACCGAGATTTTATCACGCTTGCCGGCAGACGGATGGCGCTTCAATTTTGCCGGTGAAACGGATTTGTTCGGATTTTCCTATCGCCATTGCGCCGTTGCCGTCGGGCTCGATTTCGCTTCGGACGCGCGGCTGGCGCGCGATTTTCTCGATTTGATTTTAAACGGCAACAAGCTGAATCGCCGCTATAATTTTTCCGGAACTGGCGGCGGCGGTTTGGCGATGCTGAGCGTTGGATTCTCTTATGGGCGCTCGCTGCGTGCGCCATTTTTAAAAGATCAGTTGAAAAAATTTTCTGCCGGCGGCACGGTCAAATACCTTCGCGGCTTGGCGAGCGCCGAAGTGGTTGACGCTACCGGCAGCATGATCACCAAGCTCGAAGGCTTTTTCGGCGATGCCCGCGCCACGGTGCGGCGGTCAACCGGCGGCAACGGTCTGGCGCTGGATCTCGGCGCGGCCGCGATGGTGAATGACCGGCTGTCGCTGGGATTGTCGCTGCGTCATGCGCTCGGGTTCATTCACTGGCGCCGCAACGCTAAAGAATATAAATATGGCGTGGCCGCAGATTCACTCACTGCGGTGGAATGGGCTTCTGCCGGAGCGGATTCGGTTATCCAACATCACGCCAAGACGCGCGATCTCGCTGCCGGCTTTACCCAGCGATTGCCGGCGGCCATCCATATCGGCGCCTCTTACAATCAAGGCCGGGTATTGTTGAGCGGCGAGCTCGTGCAGGGCTTTGAAAACCGGTTGAACGCTTCGACGACGCCGGAGCTGCGGCTCGGCGCCGAAGCGCATTTTTTAAAATACTTGCTGCCCCGGCTCGGCCTCAGTCTCGGCGGAAACCGCAGCGCCAGCTCCGCGATCGGCGTGGGCTTGGTGGCAGGATCATTTCAGGCGGATGTTGCCGTGGGCACTTGGGGAGGAATCTTGCCATTCCAAAGCAAAGGTCTCGGCTTCGCGTTTGGAATGAGCGTGGGACTTGGTCAACAGGCAGAAAGCTCACCACCCAAGCCATCGTCTGCAAAGCCACGCAATCTTCAATGAGAAGCTTTTCCTTTCGTTGCAGTTCCCCTGCGGGCGTAGGCCTTTTTGTTGCAAAATTTAGAAACTACGTCGCCTGTTGCGTGGGCCGCACTAAAATGTTGTTGATATCAACGTGCGGCGGCTGCGTCACAGCGAACAGCACGGCGGCGGCCACGTCTGCGGCTTTCATAAATTCGATAGGCGGATGCGATCTGAACACCTCAAAAATATCCTTATCGGTAATGTGCTTCGCCAGCTCGGTGGTCACCGCGCCGGGAGAAATCGAGGTGACGCGAATCGGCATTTTCTCGAGAGCCAGCTCGAAACGCAGGCCTTCCGAGAGCAGCGTCACCGCGGCTTTCGTCGCGCTATAAACCGCGCTGCCGTGAAAAACTTTGCGATCCGCGTCGGATGAGATATTGATGATGTGCCCACTTTTCTGCTCGCGCATGACCGGCAGCACTGCCGCGATACCATAAAGCACGCCTTTCAAATTGATGTCGATCATCCGCTCCCATTCATCAATCTTCAGCTTGTCCATAAACGAGAGCAGCATCACCCCGGCGTTGTTGACGAGAATATCCACCCGCCCCCATTTCTTTTTCGTCTGCGCCACCATCGCTTCCACCTGCTCGCGAACGCTCACGTCAGTTTGAACGAGCAGGGCTTCGCTGCCCATGTCGTCGATTTTCTTTTTGAGATTGCCCAACCGATCTTTGCGCCGCGCCGCCAATGTAAGTTTAGCGCCGGCTTCCGCCAGCGCCAGCGCCGTCGCCTCACCGATGCCGCTCGAAGCGCCGGTGACGATGGCGATTTGGTTTTCGAGAGGTTTCATGTTGTGCTCCTGGTTTCGTGTGCCGTTCAGGCCCGACGCGGACGAGCCGCAACCCAAAAAGATTCAAAAAATAATGTTTCCAAAGGATAGAAAAACCCAACTGACAGGAAAATCCGTTGGGTTTTTCAATTCGTCGAAGCTAAAAATCTTTTCTTTTTTTGCACGAATTTGGCTATTCAAAGAATATAGGACGGCCAGCTCATATTGTCAAGCTTTATGCAAAATTTCCAGTAATACCTCAGTCTTTGGTGGAAAAACGTAGCGCAGTCATCCTGACTGCAGACAAGATGTCTGCGCTACCCACCCGTAACCGAGGTCTTACAATTCCCAGCCCGCAAAATTTGCTTGACAAAGACTTTGTTTTTTGCTAATTATGCAAAAGCAAGTTGGCGAATGATGGGGTCTTTTGCATGCCTTTCAAATCACGGTTGTGCCTGGATCACACTTTACGAACGCCTGAGGAGGAAACATGAACGACTACATTTTTCTGGCGGGCAGAATTTTGTATACGCTGCCGCTGATTATCATGGGGTCGAATCATTTCTTGTATATGTCCGCCCTGGTCAGTTACGCCACGGTCAAAGGCTTGCCGATGCCGCAAGCGAGCGTGATTCTTTCCGGCTTCGTGCTCGTTCTCGGGGCGATTTCCGTTCTGGTCGGTTTTCGCGGCAAAATCGGCGCCTGGCTGGTCACAGCTTTTCTGTTGGCAACGGCCTTCGTCATGCACCGCTTCTGGGGCCTGTCCGATGCCATGGCCGCGCAAGCCGAGACGGCCAATTTCTTCAAGAACATCATCATGGCCGGCGCCGCCCTGATGATTGCGCAAACCGGCACCGGGCCTTACAGCGTGGACAATTTGAACAAACCTCGGCCATGAGCTTGCCGTTGAAAATTTCTGTAAGCCCACGCCAACCCCTTCACAAAATCAGCCCCGAAATTCCCAACGAAATTCGGGGCTGTTTGCTGCCCCGCTTTTGCATTTTGTTGTCGACCCTGCCACTGAAGCCGTTGCAAGCAAATTTGTCAACCACCGAATGATCAAATGCAAGCAGATTTACAAAGATAAACTTGCTTTTCAGGCGATTCTTCAATAAGTTTATTAAGGCGCAAATTTTGAATTGGCAATGCCGCAATTGCCGCATCCTTGATCGCCGGCAGCCATGGCCGCCCAAAGGCGATACCACGAAACACATTCATCGAAGGACGAACCGAACCATGTTGGACCTCAAATTCATTCGCGAAAATTTTTCGACAGTTCAAGCAGGCGTGAGCAAAAAAGGCGCGCCAATCGATCTGGCGCAATTCCCCATTCTCGACGAAAAACGCCGCGAGCTTTTGAAGCAAGGCGAAGAGCTGAAAGCGCTGCGCAACCGCGTCTCCGAAGAAATTGGCCAGGCCAAGAAAAAAGGCGACGAGGCTTCGGCGAAAATCACCGAAATGAAAGATGTCGGCGAGCGCATCAAAACGTTGGACGACGAGCTTAAAGCCGTCGAAGATCAGCTCTACCAATTGCAAATTCGCATCCCCAACTTGCCGCACGAAAGCGTGCCGGCGGGCAAAAGCGCCGAAGACAACGTCGTCGTCAAAAGCTGGGGCGAAATTCCAGCTTTCGAATTTGCCCCCAAGCCGCATTGGGAATTGAACGAGAAGCTTCAGATCATCGACTTCGAAGGCGGCGCAAAAATTGCCGGCTCTTTCTTTGTTAATTTCAAAGGCAAAGGCGCGAAGCTGGCGCGGGCGTTGATCAATTTCATGCTCGACTTGCACATCGACAAACACGGCTATACCGAAGTGTTTCCGCCCATCATCGTCAACCGCCACGCGATGTTTGGCACCGGCCAGTTGCCCAAGCTGGAAGAAGACATGTACCGCATCGAAGCGGATGATCTGTTTCTCATTCCCACTGCCGAAGTGCCGGTGACCAATTTGCTCGCCAACGAAACGCTGCGCAGCGAGAATTTGCCGATTTATTACACCGCTTACACGCCCTGTTTCCGCCGCGAGGCCGGCGCCTATGGCAAAGACACCAAAGGCTTGATGCGCCTGCACCAATTCGACAAAATCGAAATGGTGAAATTCACCAAGCCGGAAACGAGCTACGACGAGCACGAGAAGCTGCTGCAAAACGCCGAAGAGGTTTTGCAACTGCTCGGCCTGCCGTATCGCGTGCTGCTATTGTGCAGCGGCGACATGAGCTTTGCCGCGGCAAAGTGCTACGACCTCGAAGTGTGGGCGCCCGGCGTGAAAAAGTGGCTGGAAGTTTCCTCGTGCTCGAACTTCGAAGATTTCCAAGCGCGCCGCGCCAATATCCGCTTTCGTCCGGAGGGCGGCGGCAAATTGGAGTTCATCCACACGCTCAATGCTTCGGGACTCGCATTGCCGCGCACGATCATCGGCATCATGGAACATTACCAAACCGACGAAGGCACCATCGTGGTGCCGGAGGCGTTGCGAAAGTATATGGGGTGTGAGATTATCAAGTGAGGCTTATTCCTGTAGACTGGTTGCTGGGTTTGGGGTCAAACATTGAACGACGTGGCTTATTTAATTTGCGAAACTTCTTGTCGGAGGACATAACGATGTTACAAACGTATCAAGGTGTCGTCGAAAACGGGGTCGTTGTCTTGCCAAAGCAAGCCAAACTTAATGACGGTACGTCAGTGCTCGTTGTTACGCAAAGTGAAAAGGAAAACGAATTGATGACAGTGAAACAAGCGGCTAAGCGATTCGAGACATCAGCAACGCTAATAAAACAGTGGATCAAGTCGGCCAAAGTGCGAGTCCATCCTGAAAATCCGGATCTCGTTAATATCGACGATCTCGAAGATGCTATCGAGCAAAACGAGCTTTTCAATCTAACGATGCAGGCCGTGGAACGGGAGGAGAAAAAATGAGCTATCAACGTGGGGATGTTATATCAGTCGTATATCGACCGCCGACCCAAGGACAGCAACGACTGACAAAGCTGCGTCCAATGGTGGTCGTTAGCACCAAAGTCTTTCATACGGAACGACCACAAGATGTGATTGGGGCACTGGTGACATCGAAGGTCGGGAAATATCAAGGCACAACGGATTATAGGCTCAACGACTGGACAGTTGCTGGATTACACGCACCATCAGTTGTGAGATGCACATTGGTGACTATCGAGCAAAATCAAATTGGCGGCAAGGTTGGGTCATTGAGCGCGCCAGATTTGCAAGGCGT
>JBOHQZ010000519.1:0-5087 GCA_050732275.1 bacterium | reverse complement strand
GTGCTTCTTCTCGGATACTTAGTCGGCTCCTTCCCGACCGCGATTATTGCCGGAAAAGTTCTACGCGGTTGGGATTTTGATATTCGTAACGAAGGCAGCGGCAACGCTGGCGGCACCAACGTGTTTCGCGTGTTGGGATGGAAGCCCGGTCTCTTCGTCACATTAGTTGATGTGTTCAAGGGAATGGCGGCAACGCTTTGGGTTTCGAAATGGCAACCCTTCGGTACGGCTTATATCGATGTGACGGTGATGCCGATTCTCGCCGGGCTGGCTGCGGTCTGTGGCCATATTTGGACGATGTTTGCCGGCTTTCGCGGCGGCAAAGGCGTCGGCACTGCCGGCGGCATGATCATTGCCCTTTATCCGGTTGCCGCAGTGGTTTGTCTGGCGGTTTTCGTCGGCGTGGTTTATTTGACGCGTTACGTTTCCGTTGGCTCGATAATCGCCGCCCTCAGCCTGCCGCTCGTCTTGGCGCTGATGCAAGTCTGGTTTCAACAAGATATACCTGACGCCTTGTTTGAGTTCAGTGTTCTCGTCAGCATTTTAATCATTTTTACGCACCGCAAAAACATCCGGCGTTTGATCGAAGGCACGGAAAATCGTTTTGGCAAGAGGACAGCAACATGATCGCAACCGGTGAAATTCAGGCGTTGATTACGCTTTTAGGCGATGATGACAACCACGTGCGCAATATCGCGCGGGAACGGCTGCTCCAGATCGGCGAGCCTGCCACGGAGTTTCTGCGCGAAGCCGGAAGCGCGGATGTGGACGGTAAAATCCGCATCGAAGCCCGGCACGTGCTGGCGCAAATTCGCCAGGACGATCTCAGCGCCTCTTTTTATCTGCTCAGCTTGCTCGATGACGGGCAGGCCGATCTCGAGCAAGCGGCATTTTTGCTGGCGCGTTTCGGTTATCCCGATCTCGAAACCGCGCCCTACTGCCGGGAACTGGATGCGTTGGCGAGCCAGATTGCGCAGCAGATACACGGCTTGCATCCGCGGCGCGATAGCCGCCGGATCGTGCGCTTGATGAACCGGTTCTTGTTTAGCGACGAAGGCTTTTCGGGAAACGTGGAAGATTATTACGATCCCGACAATTCATATATCAACTGCGTGCTCGAGCGCCGTACCGGCATTCCGATTACGCTTTCCGTGATTTATATTCTGCTCGCGCGCCGGCTGCACTTGCCGATTCGCGGCATCAATTTGCCGATTCATTTTATTTGTCAGTATCATTCGCCGCCGGATTCGTTTTATTTCGACCCGTTTCACAGCGGCAAGACGCTCTCACGCACGGATTGTGTGATGCTGCTGCACCGCGCCGGCGTGCCTTTTCACGACGGTTGTCTGGCGGAAGCGCGCACGCCTGATATTATCGCGCGTATGGCCAGAAATTTGATCGTGACTTACCATCATCGCGGCGATTTTGCCAAAGTTGAAGCGCTTGACCGCATTTTGAAAATACTTGATTCTTGAATAGAGGAAAACATGAGTCCATGTGTAAAGTGTGGCACGCCATTGCCACCAGATGCAAAGTTTTGTTCGAGCTGTGGGACAAAGGTGGAAGAAGCGGCGGCAAGCTTTTGCCGCCAGTGTGGAACCGCGCTGAAATCGGCGGCGAGATTTTGCCATTCCTGCGGCCAAGCTGTGGAGGGCGCTGCCTCCGTTGCGCCGGCAGAAGCGACGACGGGAAGCGATCATGATGGCGATGGAGCTGATCTGGAAATTCACGAAAACGCTACTCCAACGCCTCGTTCTTGGAGGGCGATTCTGCTACCGCTCATTGGCATCCCAATGATTTTTGGAATTCTCTGGCTGCTCTTGCACACAAAAGAGAACCCGCAACCGATGCACGCCGGCGCCGAAGCTCAAGCCGATGGCCAGGGCGCCGATATGGCCTCGATGGAAAACGTTCGCAAGCAAATTGACAAATATAAAGGCGATCTGCAAACCAACCCGAAGGACACCACCGCGTTGTTGGCGCTTGGCCAGATGTACATGATGGCGAGCATGTTCGAGCAAACCGCCGACTATTTCAAACGCTACCTGGAAGTGGCGCCGGGCAATTATCAAATACGCACAACGTTGGCTTTCGTATATTACAACAGCTCGCAGCCGCAGCTTGCGCGCAACGAATTGCAGCGCGCGCTCAAAGACCAGCCGAATTATGATTATGCGCTGTATCTGCTCGGTGAAGTTAATTTGGATGAAGGCAAGAAAGACGAGGCGATCAAATTGTGGCACAAAGTGCTCGAAGTCAGTCCTGGCAACGAGGCCGCGGTCAGAGCGCGCGAGCGGATCCAGGCGGCGGGAAAGTAACTCTTGTATGTTTTGAGGAGAATTATGAAAGCAAAAACTTTGTCACAGAAACTCGACCATTTCGAGGCTGATACAATCTGGTTTGATCAGCATTATGACAAACTCAAAGAACAGTATCCGGACCAATTTGTGGCCGTTTATGGCAAAATTGTCGTTGACCATGGTAAGAACCTCGACATTTTGATGAAGCGTCTTCGGAAAAAATACGGCAAAGAAACCGGGGACATCGTGGTGGAGTTCATTCCTACAGAGGAGGAGATACTTGTTGTATGAGAATTCGGGGACGCTATCGGAAGCCAGGTGCACCTTACGTAAAAGCCAGGATTTTCTGTAAACGACTTGGGATCGACAACACGATTAACTTTCTTATTGATCTTGGCGCTTCGGTGACAATAATCAGTCCCCGTGATGCGCAACGACTTGGTAATTCGTTACAATCAATTAGAGTCAATTAAGGCCGGTGTCAGTGGGGTAGGTGGACGGGCAAAAACGTGCTTGATGTCGGAAACACAACTCATCTTCAGAGCTGAAAAGGGAAACTTTGAGGCCAATTTTCATCACCTTTTAGTTCTCCAACCGGCGTCAAAGACTCTGAGCAAAACCGAAAAACTGATTCCCAGCCTTTTAGGTCGTGACTTTTTAAATCAAATGGCTCTGTTGGTAGACAAGCGCAACAACCTGGTGTTAATCACGGATGAAGTTTTAACCCTCTAATAATCATGTCCAAACTTGCCAACAAAAAAATTCTCATCATCGTCGAGGCCGTCTACGAAGACCTCGAACTATGGTATCCTAAAATCCGGCTGCTCGAAGAGGGTGCGCAGGTGATCGTCGCCGGGCCGGAGAAAAAGACGTATCAAGGCAAGAATGGCTATCCCTGCACGCCCGATGCGACCATTGCGGAAATCGATGTCAAAGATTTTGCCGCTCTGGTCATTCCGGGTGGATTCGCGCCGGACAAACTTAGGCGTTATCCGCGCGTCTTGGAAATCGTCCGCCAGTTTCACGACGCGAAGAAGCCGATTGCGTTTATCTGCCACGCTGGTTGGGTACCGATCTCGGCGAAGATTTTGCGCGGCCGCAAAGTGACCGGCGTTTCGGCGATTAAAGACGATTTGGAGAATGCCGGCGCGGCGTATCTCGATCAATCCGTTGTCGTAGATGGAAATCTCATCAGCTCGCGCACCCCGGCGGATTTGCCGGATTTCTGTCGCGCCATCATTCACGCGTTGGAATGAAAGAATGGATTGATGGAGTAATGGAGTGTTGGAGTAATGGACTTCCAATACTCCATCAATTCAGTAATCCAACGATCCATCAATCCAATAATCCAGCAACCCAAACAACTGACACTGAAGGAGGAAGCGAGTTATGCCTACTGTTCTCTTCGAAGCGGAAAATCGTAAAGTCGAGGTTCCTGCCGGAACGACCTTGCGGAAAGCGGCGCAAAAAGCTGGTGTGAGTGTTTATGGCGGCGTCAACAAAATTATCAACTGCCGCGGCTTCGGTTTGTGCGGAACGGATAGAATTACCGTGGCACCAGCGGATTGTGCTAATGGCATGACTTTTTTTGAAAAGCTGCAATTAGGCGACAAAGCGAAAGAGCGGTTGGCCTGCCAGGTGAAAATTCAAGGTGACGTCGTGATCAACACCGCGCCGGCTATTGAATATGGAAAAGTCATGACTGAAAATGTCAAGTTTTTCGGCCTGGCTTTGCCTTTCGGTATCTTGACTTTGGGCGCCGTTATTTACATGGTTTTTGAAATGGTTGGTAAACCGCTTTTTTAAGGCAAACGGCAAAGAGCAAAAGGAAAAAAGCAACAGTCACCGTTAATCAGCAACAGGCGACCAGCAACCAGCCCTATGTCCCGATTTGAGCATCACATTTTTATCTGCACTAACGTGCGGCCGCCGGATAATCCGAAAGGCTGTTGCGCCGGCAAAGGATCGGAAGCCATCGCCGCGAAATTTAAAGAAGAATTGCACAAGCGCGGCCTGAAAGGCAAGATTCGCGCGAACAAAGCCGGCTGCCTGGATCAATGCGAGCTTGGCGTCTCGGTGGTCGTTTATCCCGAGGGCGTCTGGTACGGCCGTGTGACGCTGGACGATGTGAATGAAATCGTTGAGAGCCACTTGCTCGGCGACAAGCCGGTGGAGCGGCTGCGCGTGCCGTACGTAACCCCGGCGGCCCGTCCGGAGAAATGAGATTCTTTTATCTGATTGAAATTTGGAGTTGCTGCAATGACGACCACATCTTTTTTTCATTCAACGGCTGACGTTTTGACTCCGGTGGGGTTGACCGAGCGCGAATGGCCGCCGCAAGGAAAATGGACTTATGAGGATTATTGCCGCCTGCCTGCAGACGGCTGGATTTACGAAGTTATTGAGGGAGAATTGTATATGTCGCCAGCACCTTTAACGATTCATCAATGGGCAAAACTCAAGCTTGCTTCGAGATTTTTGGATTTTGCCGAAACGCACAATACCGGAAGGGTTTTGGATGCTCCTACCGATGTTTTATTGCCTGGGCTTGCCACCCCCGTGCAACCCGACGTCATTTTCGTTGTTAAGGAGAGATTGGACATTATCAAAGAAGAGCGGGTCGAGGGCGCGCCAGACATTGTCGTTGAGGTGCTTTCGCCCAGCAACTGGCTCGTGGATCGCCGTAAGAAGTTTGAGATTTACGCCAAGGCCGGCGTGCGCGAATATTGGATCGTCGATCCCAAAGCGCGAACCATCGAGCTTTTCTGCTTGCGCGGCAGCACGTAT
>JBOHQZ010000518.1:0-5096 GCA_050732275.1 bacterium | reverse complement strand
AAGCGAGGATCAATACGGCCAACAGCTTATTCGCGAGCCAATTCCCTTTCGAAGTGTGGAAGAGAATGCCGGCAACAAACAATCCTTGGAGAGCGGTTGCCGCATAGAGAATCGCCCAAGGTCCGATTTGGATGGATGCCATGGAATCTACTCAAGAAAGTCAATTGCCTGCTTGTAAAATGACTTCCCGTACTTGACAAGCGTTTAAATGAATTGCGTTGCACAAAACCTTGACGTGAATACTTTAATCCTTGAACTTCGAAATAAATTTTTTGATCCTGGCGGCACATTGGCGCTTGAAGCCTTTTGATCTATTCGAAGTGAGAAATTCAAGTTGGCTCGTCACATCCACAAGCTCAGCTCGCTCTTTCCAATCGTCGGGAAGAGACATGCCTCCGGCTTCGAGGCCCTGTTTGATTGCACGATGGTAATTGGAAGCCGTATTCCTGAGAAGGTTGCCGATGTCCATGTACGGCGTGCCGGCGTGACAAAATTCCCAATCGAGTATCCCGCTGATCTTGCCGCGATGAATCAAGATATTGGTGGGATTGAAGTCTCCATGGACGAGACGGCTCTGGGCATCTAACTCATCAAGGCGCCCGGCTTCTTTCTGAAAAACCGCGACAAGGACGTCTACCACTTTCTCTCCGAGCCAAGCTCGTACTTCGGCATGTTCGAGCTTTTCGGCAATAAAACCTTTGCTGCCGCCAAACGGAAATAGCGAGATCGTTCCGTCTACATTAATGATTCCTGCGGACTTAAACTCGACCGAAGAAATGCGGGCGAGCGCTTCAGCGGCAGCGCCAGAATATTCCGGAACCTGCTCGAGAAGTTTTCCTTCAAGAAATGAGAACACCGACCAGTTCGCGCCGCGCGCAATTTCAGCCGGAACCGGAACAAACTCTCGCACGAGATTCGTCACGTAAGCTTCCCGTTCGGCGTTTCCATTATTGTAGAGACGCAGCACGCAGACCTCGCCGTCACTCAAGATGAGCTTGTAATTGGAGTTGGATTTGCCGGCTGGCAGCAACTCAACCGATAAAATGTCCCTGTCGCGAAGAAAACCGCTGATGAGAGTTAGATCGAATGGCTGGTGAGGATGGCGTCTATCTGTTTTTGTTTCCAAGTGAGACGTTTTTATTGCGCGGTGGGTGAGGGATGAGGTTGGGCAATTATAGCTTCGGCCCAAGCATAAACACGTTCGGCAATCTTTAATACTTGCTGATGCTCTTCTTCTGTAACGGGCTGAATGTCGCCCGGATATCGTGTTTCCACTGCATATACTGTCAACTCTGCAGCTTCGTCCAACTCATCAGGCCAAGGGATTCCGTCCTCTTTCATAAGCGTAATCAATTTGGAAAGATTATGTATAAATGGGAAAACCACTTCATTTTGGACTAAAACTGCTTTGATAGATTTCTCCACACATTGCTGCAATTGAAAACAAAGCTCTTCCCACAGAACTCCCTCCGGTTTTGCCACCTGACCAAAGATTAAATTGCTACGTGCGCGTGTCAGCCAATCTTGAGGTGAACCTAATTCTTCTTTATCAATTGGCATAAATCTCCCTCCCTTCTCGTAAAGCCGGATAATAAACCAGGCTGAAATTGTCGCCATATTTGCGAAGATCATTTTCGGTAGCAACAATAACATCTGTGGCGAAGCCAAATCCAAGCAAATGTCGATAGATCAATTGCGCTGTTTTTCTTTTATGCACCCCTTCCGGCATAACCACCAGCACATCGAGATCGCTATTCGGTCCCATCTCGCCACGTGCGGCTGAGCCAAAAAGAACAATTCTCAAAGGATGAACCGCATCGACGATTCGCTCGGCCAGTTCTTGCAGTTTTTGCTCATTAGGTTTCATATCGGCTTCATTTACAAAGAATTTGCCTATAATTAAAATAATGACGTTCACTCCTTAAACAATTCCCTAACGATGATGTTTCGCTGAATTTGGCTTGTCCCTTCATAGATTTGGAAAATTTTCACGTCGCGCATGAGCTTGGCGACCGGATATTCTTCGATGAAGCCGTAGCCGCCGAAGACTTGCACGGCGTCGGTGCAAATTTTCATGGCGAGGTCTGCTGCAAAAGCTTTGGCAAATGCCGAGTGCATCGTGTTCGGTTGGCCGCTGTCGCATTCCGCCGCTGCCTGCCAAACCACCAGGCGCGCCGCTTCGACGTTCATCGCCATGTCCGCGATCATGTGCCCGATGGCTTGGTGCTGCCAAATCGGCTTGCCCATCGTTTTGCGTTCTTTGGCGAATTGAATGCTCTCTTCCAATGCGCGGCGCGCCGTACCAACGGCGCCAATGGCTGTCGGCACGCGGCTGCGGTCAAAAACTTTCATGGCGATGAGAAAGCCTTCGCCTTCTCTGCCGATCAAGTTCGCCGCCGGAATGCGCACGTTGTCAAAAATCACCTCCGCGGTGTCGGAAGCGCGTTGGCCGAGTTTGTCGAACGGCTTGGCGACGGAGACGCCCGGCGTGTTGCGATCCACGATGAAACAACTTATGCCTTTGTATTTCGCTTCGGGATTGGTGTAGGCAAAAACGGAAAACCAGTTCGCCACGGAAGCGTTGGTAATGAACGTCTTCGAGCCGTTGATGATATAAAAGTCGCCCTCGCGCCGCGCCATGGTTTGAATGCCGGCGACGTCCGAACCGGCAGCCGCTTCGGAGAGACAATAAGCCGCCAGTGCCCCTTTGATCAAACGACCACAGTAGGTTTGTTTCTGCTCCTCGCTTCCGGCCAACAGCAGCGGCATCAACGCCAATCCATTCAGCGTGATGCTGGTGCTCATGCCGGAGCAGCCATACGCCAGCTCTTCGGTGACGATGCACTCGTCCAACATCGAAAGATCGGAGCCGCCATAGACTTTGGGAATCGTCATCACCGTCAGTCCCAACTCTTGCGCTTTGCGAATCACCGGCCAGGGAAACTCGTGGCTCTTGTCGTAATCTTTGGCAACGGGAATGATTTCATTGCGAGCAAATTCGCGCGCCATCTGTTGCAGCAACTTTTGTTCTTCGGTGAGGGTGAAATTGATGCCACTACTCGATAAAGATGAAGTCTGTGTCATGGGTTTCCCTTGAACTTGAGATTGCGGACAAAGCTTAGCGGGGTAAATCTCAATTAGCTAATTTTTTTATAGCTTGGCTCGCTGGGCGAACAAACTTTTGATAAATCTTCTTCAATTTAACTAAGTAAAATATCTGAAGCAAGGATTTTCCTACGCCACCACAATTCCCCCATCAATCCCCATCTCCTGGCCTGTGATGCTCCGCGCCGAATCGGAGAGCAACATCACGGCAACGTGCGCGACTTCTTCCGGTTCGATGAGGCGTTGCTGCGGCGAGGTGGAAATCAATCCGACCAGCGCTTGTTCGTAGGTGATGCCCTTCTTTGCCGCCAATCCTTCGGCATTGGCGCGAACCATTTCGGTACGAACCCAGCCGGGACAAATCGCGTTAACGGTAATGCCGGTGCGGGCGAGATCTAACGCCAATCCGCGCGTGAAGCCGATGACGCCGTGCTTGGTGGTGTTGTACGGAACGGCAAACGGCACGCCCATTCTCCCGGCCGCTGAAGACATATTAATGATGCGCCCCCAGTTGGCCGCTTCCATGTCCGGCAACACCGCTTGCGTAAAATAAAAAATGCCGGTGAGATTGACGGCCAGCACGCGCTGCCATTCATCGTCCGTCACTGCCGAGAAACGCTTGGCGAGATGGATGCCGGCATTGTTGACGAGCACGGTAATCGAGCCGAGCTTTTCACGCACTTGCGCGACTGCTGCGGTGACAGCGGTTTTGTCGCTCACATCACAAGGAATCGCCACAGCGCGCCGACCGATGGCCGTGATTTCAGCCGCTACTTTGGCAACTTGATCCGAGCTGCGACTGGTCACCGCCACATCGAGACCTTCTCGTGCCAAAGCCAAAGCAATCGCGCGGCCGATGCCGCGACCACCACCGGTGACGACGGCGATACATCGCTCGGGACGAGTAGGTAATGAGCTTGGAGAGGTCATACTTCATGATAATAAAATTTATTGGTGAGGGCAATGAGAATTTTGAGCATAGCGTGATGTTCCGGACGGTCATTGCAAAAATACAAACGCCCCAACGGGTTCTGAAAAATCCATTGAGGCGTTTTTTATTTTAAAAGTATTGAACACTGCAAATTGAAAATTTTCAATTTCGTTTGTTGCTGCTATATGTTGCACAACAAGGAGAAATTGAATTTCATCCAAATCTTTCTTCCGTCCACGGGTCGCCGTGGTTGTGATAGCCATAATTCTCCCAGAAGCCGGGTTTGTCTTTGGGCATGAATTCGAGGCCGTTCAGCCATTTGGCGCTTTTCCAAAGATAGAGCTTGGGCACGAGCATGCGCACCGGGCCGCCGTGATCCGTCGGCAGCGATTTGCCATCGTAGCTATACGCGATCAACACGTCGTCATCATAAAGCTCGTCGAGCGGCACGTTGGTGGTGTAGCCGCCGTAGGAATGCTCCATCACAAATTTGGCTTCCGGCTTGGGTCGGGCGAGCTTGGCAATTTCACTGAAGGGCACGCCTTCCCATTTCATGCCGAGCTGGCTCCACCGCGTCACACAGTGCAAATCACAAATAATTTCTTTACTTGGCAACGCGCGAAATTCTTCCCAATTCAATTCTAGCGGGTTTTCAACGAGACCCCAAATCTTCAATCGCCAGTTTTCCAAATTGACAATCGGGGTATCGCCGTAAGTGAGAACCGGAAATTTATTGGTCAAATATTGTCCCGGCGGGATGCGGCCAAAGGGATCATCATCATTTTTGCGTGCGGGCTTTGCGTTCCGTAAACGTGCTACTCGGGCCAAAGGGTTCCAATCTGCCATTCTGCAATTCTCCACATTTTGAATCGACTATTTTTAAGATTGGTCGATTTTTTCCTCAATTACTTACAGCCAACAGCGGAGAATGGCAGTTTGTTCCTCATGTTGCAAATTACTTGTCCCGATATTTTTCAGGGGTATCTTCACCAAGAAGTAGCACGCCATCGTCTGCTGCAACGATCACACCGACCACAGTTCCTACAGCGCAGCCAATGGC
>JBOHQZ010000517.1:0-5104 GCA_050732275.1 bacterium | reverse complement strand
TCAACCGGCAAATTCAACTGTTGGAATCCGGCGGCCAAGTCGTGCAACAAACTTTGCTGTGGGATGCAACCAACGGCAAAGTCATGCCGATGCGTTCCAAAGAAGAGGCGCATGACTACCGCTATTTCCCCGAGCCGGATTTGGCCCCACTTCGTGTGGCGCAGCAATGGCACGAAGAAATCCGTATTGCACTGCCGGAATTGCCGATGGCGCGCCGCAATCGTTTCGTCGAGCAATTTGGCTTGCCAAAGTATGACGCCGACGTGCTCACCGACGAAAATGCCATCGCCGACTATTTTGAAGCCACCGCCAAACTCGTGAAAGACGCCAAACTCGCCAGCAATTGGATTATGGGAGAGGTGCTGCGCACACTCAAAGAGAAAAAAATCGCCATCACGCAATTTCCAATTCAACCTGACGCCTTAGCGGAATTGCTAAATTTGATTGCCGGCGGCACGATTAGCGGCAAAATCGCCAAAGACGTTTTTGAACAAATGCTGGCGGGTGGCAAATCGGCAAAGATGATTGTTGATGAAAAAGGCTTACTCCAAGTCTCTGATACCAGTATAATAGAAAAGGCAGTGGACGAAGTGCTTGCTGCCAATCTGAAAGAAGTCGCGCGTTACCGCGATGGTGAGGAGAAAGTCTTCGGGTTCCTCGTTGGGCAGGTGATGAAAACCACACGCGGCAAGGCGAATCCGAAAATAGCGAATGAGATTTTAAAGAAGAAGCTCGAAAGTAAGTACGATTCATAATCTATTCGGAGACGCGGAGCCATTATGCTATTGGGCTGTGCGGTTGCAATTGTTGTGGAGCTAATTGGCTGAGAAGCTGAGTGGCTTTACCGGACAAGTAAGATTGTCTGATCTCAAAGGATATGGTTTGGCAGGGCCATAACCTGCGCTATGCACTGCCTCGCGGCAGCTTTCGCGCTTGCTCCCCCATCTCCGAATTTTATTTCTCGTCTTTAAAATCGATGGCGATCTCATGCGCCGCGGCTCGCAGTTTCCGATTCAATTCGCGGCATAGCAGCCGTTTTTCTTCAAGCGTTTTCACGGCTTTCGCATATTCAATCTCCGGCTCTTCCACAATGTCGCGGCCCTCTTTGTAGATCACCCGTTCGTAAGCCGAGGCGACGAGCTGCGCGTTCGCCTCCCACTTTGCTCATTAACCGCTTTGCGCAATTCCAGCGCCTCGGCCCAATTCATCTCTTGCACGCCGTAAAACGCACGGTTTGTTGAAAGATTCCGTTTATCAGCAATAGATACTTGACTAAATCAAATTTTCTTGCAAGTTTATAACTGTGTCCGTTGAACGCCTACTTAAAGGAAGCGGCTTGAAAACAAGCATGAATAAAGATTTTTACGTGTTCGCGCGCCGCATCCTGCAGCTTGCCAATAGCGGGCTGTCGCGCCTGGAATATTTGCGCGAGGCTTCGAAACTGCTCATCGAGCTGACCGGCTGCGACGCGATTAAAGTACGACTCAAAGATGGAATTTTGCACTATGGTTGGGAGTTCCGGCTGCATCCCGAAGAAACTTTTCGCTTTGGGAGTTTGCCCGATCTTCATGATGACGATGGCAAAGCCAATACCGGCGCGAAGGGAAACTCTGTTCTCGAACGGCTTTGTCAAGATGTCCTCAGGGGCCGCTTTAACGCGGCTTCCCCCGGCTTCACTAAAAATGGAAGCTTCTGGACGGGCGACACCGAAATACCGTTGAGTTTTTATCCGCAATCAAACCAGCCCACACAGACTCGTGTTATTGGCGGCGATTACAAGTCCATCGCCCTGATTCCATTTGCCGTCAGCGCGGAAGATATGGGGCTTCTGCACTTGAAAAGCCGGCAGCGGCATTTCTTTACACGAGAACAAATTGAGTTTTACGAAGGCATTGTTCAAGCCATCGGCATCGCGGTCTCGGCGCGGCGGGCGCAAGCGGCATTGCAAGAGCGCATCAAGGAGCTGGCCTGTTTGTATGAGATAACCGAGGTGGTGGCGCGCCCGGACATTTCGCAGAAAGAAATTCTTCAGAGTATTGTGGAGTTGTTGCCTGCCGCCATGCAACATCCCGAAATCGCCGTGGCCCGAATTATTTGGGATGGGCGATCTTACGCGAACAGGGTTTTTCACGAGAGCGCCTCAAAGCTGGCGGCGGATATCATGATTGCCGGAGAACGGCGCGGCAGCATCGAAGTGGCCTACTTGGAGAATAAGAGTGCATTTGACGCGGTGGTATTCCTGAGGGAAGAACAAAGTCTGGTCGATGCGATAGCACGCCAAGTGGCAATCATTATGGAGCGCAGACAGGCGGAAAGTGAACGCGTGAATCTTCTGCATCAGCTCCAGCACGCCGACCGGCTGGCGACCATCGGGCAACTGGCGGCGGGCGTGGCGCACGAATTGAACGAGCCTTTGGGCAATATTCTCGGATTTGCGCAATTGGCCAAAAAATCCGCTGGCCTGCCCGAACAAGCCGCCAAAGATATCGACAAGGTCGTCGCCGCCTCGCTGCACGCGCGCGAGGTGATCAAAAAGCTTTTGATTTTCGCCCGGCAAATGCCTCCCACAAAAACTCAAGTCAATTTGAACAAGATCGTGGAAGAGAGCCTTTATTTTCTCGAGTCGCGCTGCACCAGGCACGGCATTCAGTTGTTCCGCGAGTTTGCTCCGGACCTGCCTGATATCACCGCCGATCCCACCCAATTGCAGCAGGTGCTGGTTAACCTGGTCGTCAATGCTATTCAGGCCATGCCGCAAGGAGGGCGCCTGACCGTAACCACACGGGCCGGCGACGGCCACGTATTGCTCGTGGTTGAAGATACGGGAACCGGCATGACAGAAGAAGTGAGGGACAAATTGTTCACGCCTTTTTTTACGACCAAGGATATCGGCCAGGGAACCGGCTTGGGTTTGCCGGTGGTGCACGGCATTGTCACCTCGCATGGTGGTTCTATCTATGTTGAAAGTGAAATTGGCCACGGCGCACGTTTCACCATCAAGCTGCCGATAAGAGAGCCGCAAGAGAATGAGGAGGGCAATTATGTCTGAGAAGGGCCGTATTCTCGCGGTTGATGACACCCCGAGCACGCTGGAGATGCTTCAACGCAATCTGATGTCACAAGGCTATCAAGTTTTCACCGCGCCCGGCGTGGCCGCCGCCATCCGTATGATCGAAAGTACGCCGGTTGATCTCGTCATCACTGACTTGAAAATGCCCGGAGCCAGCGGCATGGATCTCGTTCGCCACATCCGCGAAAATTTCAAAGATATGGAAGTCATGATGATTACCGGTTATCCCACCATCGAAGGCGCGGTCACGGCGGTCAAGAGCGGCGCGGAAGATTTTCTGGCCAAGCCGTTCACGGACGAAGAATTGTTTTCGGCGGTGCAGCGCGCCTTTGAGAAATTGCAGAGGCGTCGCGCGGCGCACGCCGCCTTTCACACGCCGCACTCGCCGCAAGGCCTCATCGGCGAATCGGAAGCCGTGCAGAGACTCTCCCATGCCATCGTCAAAGCCGCAACCACGGCAGCAACAGTGCTCATCACCGGCGAGAGCGGCACGGGCAAAGAACTGGTGGCGCGCGCGATTCATTACAGCAGCACGCGCGCCGCCGCGGCGTTTGTGCCGGTGAATTGCGGCGCCATTCCCGAAGCGCTGCAGGAAAGCGAGCTGTTTGGGTATGTCAAAGGCGCATTTACCGGCGCCACGGAAACCCGCAACGGTTTCTTTCAAACCGCGGACGGCGGCTCGATTTTTCTCGACGAGATCAGCGAGACGAGCCCCTCCATGCAAGTCAAACTGCTTCGCGTTCTGCAAGACAAGGAAGTTCGCAAAGTTGGCAGCACCACCTCGCAAAAAGTCGACGTGCGAATTTTGGCCGCTACCAACAAAGATTTGCAGGCTTTGGTCAAGAAGGAGATTTTCCGCGAGGACCTGTTCTACCGTCTCAATGTGCTCACCATCACGGTTCCGCCTTTGCGCGAGCGGGAGGATGACATTTTATTGCTGGCAAATTATTTTGTGAGCCAGTTCGCCAAAGAATCGGGCCAAACGCCGCCGCGTTTTTCCGACGCAGCATTGCAGGCATTGCGAAATTATTACTGGCCCGGCAATGTGAGAGAGCTGGAGAATTTGATGCAGCGTCTGGTGGTGGTGATGGACGAAGATGTTATCGATGTCGCCGATCTGCCGACGCACATGCATTTCTCGGCGCTGCGCGGCCAGGGACTTAATCGCACGCTGGCGGAGGTGGAAGTCGAGCATATTCGCAATGCGCTGGCGAGCGTGGACGGCAACAAGACGCGCGCCGCGGAGATTCTCGGCATCGACCGCAAGACCTTGCGCGAAAAATTGAAGCAGCACGAGGCATGAGGTTACGGTTTCGGAAATGAATCTTGACGTTCAAATTCGATATCGAAGGGGCGATCTGCCCAAGGATTGCGCTCGAAGCCATTGTTCGCGGCGAAGCAGAAGCCGAAGAAGTTTTATAGTAGCACTCCGGCTTAAAAAATAGTGATTCTTCTGCGGCTGCCAAACAAAAGAAATCGCTTGCATCACGGACGTTTCATGCTATATTGAGGCTTGCAGTATAGCTTAGATTTGTAAATGTTTATACTGAGTTGATTGAGATTGACGCGCGCTTCCTGCCAGCACTCCTCCCACCATGCCTCAACAGCCGTAGCCTGCGCGCTTGCAACCTAGCCAACTTGAGTTGGACCATGGATAGATTGCAACTTCTGAAACGACTTGATAAAGCATGGGTGGACTTCAAAGAATCGTACGCCGGTCTCTCAGACGCGGAGTTGATGGAGCCTGGCGTCACCGGCGCATGGTCCATTCGAGACCTCATCGCGCATGTGACGTGGTGGGAAGAGGAGGCGCTGACGCATCTGCCGCTCATCCTCAACGGCGGGAAGCCACCGCGATACTCCGTCAAGTACGGCGGCATCGATGCCTTCAACGCCCAGATGACAGCGCAGAAGAGGAACTTGTCGCTTGCCGAGGTGCTGCAGCAGCAAGCCGACACCCACCGCCGGCTCATCGACTTCATCCAAAGCGTGCCCGAAGATCAATTCATCCGCGAAACGCGCTTTCGCCATCGC
>JBOHQZ010000516.1:0-5124 GCA_050732275.1 bacterium | reverse complement strand
CTGATTCTCGCTTGGGCTTTCTGGCTGGCCAAAAAGCAGAACCTGCTCAGCTTCAAATTCGTGTACATTCCGTACAGCATTTTTGAGAGCACGGTGTATGCACTACTGTTGGGCCTGATCGCCGGAAAACTGACCGAGCGCACCAGCTTCTTGATGTGGCAAAGCCAGGAAGAGCTGACCACGATGGGCGCCAAAGCGACGCTGGCTTTGGGCGCCGGCATCTACGAAGAACTGCTCTTTCGTTTTATTTTGATCTCGCTGTTCAGCTTGATTTTTGAAAAACTCGTCGGCGGCAAGCGCACCGTCTATGACGTCCTGGCCGTGGCGATTGCGGCGATGTTGTTTTCGGGATTTCATTATCTCGGCGGTCGGGAGGCGTTTACGTTTGAGTCCTTCATTTTCCGTTTCTACGCGGGCGCCATTTTAGGAGCGCTCTTTGTGGCGCGCGGCATCGGCGTCACGTCGTATACCCATGCGATTTATAATTTGCTGCTGATTTTTCGGTGAAAAAAATCGTCATGCTCGTTCTCAGTTTTTTTCTCATCGTGCTGGCAGGAGCCGGCGTTGCGGCTTACGTGCTATTCTGGGCGCCCGTCGTGCCGGAAAATTTGTCGGAGAAAGCGTTTGTCATTCGTCGCGGCATGTCGCTGCCGCAAATTGCCGATAGCCTCGCGCACCAGGGATTCATTAAAAATCGCGACCGCTTTATTTTCGCCAACAAGATTTTGAAATGGGGCAACCAGCTCAAAGCCGGCAAATATTTTCTGCCGCCGCGCGCCTCGACGCTCGCGCTCTACAAGCTCTTTCGTTCCGGCAAAGCCGCGCAACAGCGTGTTACCCTGCCGGAAGGAAAGACTAGTAGTGATTTCGCGGGAATTTTTCGCCGCAACATGGAGATCGACTCCGCGGCTTTCGTGCGGCTGGTGGAAGATTCATCCGTTGCCAAAGAGCTTGGGGTGAAAGCCGCCAACTTGGAAGGTTATCTTTATCCGAATACCTATAGTTTTTTTTGGGGTGTTTCACCGCCGGAGATCGTTCGCACTTTGGTGCAAGAATTTCATCGTCACGTCAATGACTCGCTGCGGCAACGCGCGGCGGCGCTCAACTTCTCGTTGCATGAAGTGGTGACGTTGGCCTCGATCATCGAAGGCGAGGCGGTGGTAGATAGCGAGCGTGCCGTCATCTCCGCGGTTTATCACAACCGGCTGCGGCAAGGCATTTTGCTGCAAGCCGATCCGACGATTCAATATATCGTGCCCGGACCGCCGCGGCGTTTGCTCAATCGCCATCTCGCGATTGATTCACCGTACAATACGTATCTTTATCCTGGCTTGCCGCCCGGCCCGGTGAACAATCCCGGCATCGCCTCGATTCGCGCCGCGCTGTATCCGGCGCCGGTAAATTATATTTACTTTGTCGCGCGCGGCGATGGCTCGCACGTTTTCAGCCGCACGCTCGCAGAGCATCTGCGCGCCAAAAGCGATTTCGACCGTGTGCGCGCACAAGTCCGGCGGGAAAAGGCCGCGAATAAGGCCAGGAAGCAGTAGCCAGTATTCAGTGATCAGTATGATTTGGAATATTCAGCAACAAGCGACCAGCAACCAGTGAGCGGTAAGAAATACGACCATCTCTTAGAAACGCTCAACGCAGCCCAGCGACAAGCCGTTGCCAGTGGTACGGGTCCGATACTCGTTTTGTCGGGCGCCGGCAGCGGCAAGACCCGTGTGCTTACGTACCGCATCGCCTATTTGATCGAACGCGGCGGCATTCGCGCCGATAACATACTCGCCGTCACGTTCACCAATAAAGCAGCGCACGAAATGCAAGAGCGTCTCTCTCGCCTTGTTCCTTATGGCGCGTCGCGATTCAATTATCACGACGGCCTATGGGTGGGGACTTTTCATTCCATTTGCGCCCGCATCCTTCGCCTCCATGCTGATCACCTCGGTTTTTCCAGACAATTTTCCATTTATGACAGCGAAGACCAACTCGGCCTCATCCGGCAAATTGTTGCCGAGCTGAATGTTCCTACCGACAAACTCTCGCCCGGCTCCATTCATCATCGCATCTCCCGCGCCAAAAACGGCTTGCAGACGGCCAGCCAATTCGCCGAAACCAGCGGGGACTTTCGCGACGAGATCATCGCGCGGGTATATGCGCTTTATCAACAGCGGCTGCGCGAAAACAACGCCATGGATTTCGACGACCTGTTGATCTATCCGCTCGAGCTGTTTCGCCAGCATGCCGAGATTCTCGCCAACTACACGCAACGCTTTCGGCACATTTTGGTAGACGAATTTCAAGACACCAACCGCACGCAATATCTCTTTCTGCGCGCGCTGGCTGCTCGCGATCGAAATGTGTTTGCGGTGGGCGACGACGATCAATCAATTTATCGCTGGCGCGGCGCCGAGGTGCGCAACATTCTCGATTTTGAGCAGGATTTTCCCGATTGCAAAGTCTTCCGGCTCGAGCAAAATTACCGCTCCACTCGCAACATTCTGGAAGCGGCGCACTCTGTCATTGTCAAAAACCACCAGCGCCTGCCGAAAAAACTTTGGACGGAGCGCGAAGCCGGCGAACCTGTCGCTCTGCTCGAAGCGGAAAATGAATTTCACGAAGCACAAATCATTCTCGACAAAATCACCGAAGAAATCAGCCATCACAACGGCGGCACGTACAGCCGCAGCTTTCGCGATTTCGCCATTCTCTATCGCACCAACGCGCAGTCGCGCGTCATCGAGGACACCCTGCGGCGCGCCGGCATTCCGTATATCATCGTCGGCGGCTTGCGTTTTTACGAGCGCAAGGAAGTCAAAGACGTCCTCGCTTACATGCGACTCGCGACGAACCCCGCCGACGCCGTGAGCTTGCGCCGTATCATTAATTATCCCTTGCGCGGCATCGGCGAGACTACCATCAAAAAACTGGAAGAATTTGCCCGCGCCAACAATCTCACCCTGCTGCAAGCGCTTGGCAGAGTTGGCGAGATACCAACGATCAAAGCGGGATCGCGCGACAAAGTTCTCGCCTTTTACAACTTCATCGACCGCTACGTCAGCCTCAAAAGCAAGCTTTCACTTTTGGAATGGGCCAACGCTTTGATCGACGCCACCGGCATCGTGCGCCTGCTCAAAAGCGAGAACGCGCTGGAGCGGGTAGAAAACATCAACGAAGTGCTGCGCTCCATTCACGAATACGCCGGCCAATTTCGCGACGCCACCATCGAAGGCTATCTTGAGCGGGTATCGCTGATCACCGACATCGACCGGTGGGATGAAAAGAGCAACGCCGTTACACTGATGACCTTGCACAGCGCCAAAGGCCTGGAGTTCCCCATCGTTTTCATCAGCGGGTTGGAGGAAGGGCTTTTCCCGCTGATTCGCACCGGCGACGTCGATTCCGATATCGAGGAAGAGCGCCGCCTTTTTTACGTCGGCACCACGCGCGCCAAAGAGAAACTCTTTCTATCTTATGCCGCGACGCGCAGCCGCTTCACCGGCAACGCCAAAGGCCTGACCTACAACAATAATTTGCCGTCGCGATTTTTGGCCGAGCTTGACCAGCGCTTCGTGCAGCACGAAAGCGTGCGCCGGCCGCGCGCGTTTGAAGCACGCGATACGGAAGGGGAAAGATATTCTCCCCACGAACAAACCATGCCGGATTACGAAAACGAATCGCAGGAGAAAGAAATTCAAGTCGGCAAAATGGTCAAGCACCCGCAATTCGGCCTGGGCGAGATACTCGCCATCGACGGCGAAGGCGAGAATTTGAAGCTCACCATCGCTTTTGAAAAAGTCGGAACGAAAAAGATTCTCGTGCAGTATGGGAATTTGCAGATTTTGTAGCGTAGTCTCCGCCCCTTGTGGGCGGCTTCTATAAAAAGCGAGTTCTCGAAAACTATTTGCAATTTAAGCACACAATTTTTATATTGAATTAATTCAGGTCTAGCTAGAAGATATTTATTTCAAGAGGTTCAAGCCATGACAACGATAACGATAGAAATTCCGGATGAACTTTTAGATCATTTTGATGATTTAAACGCCGTTCGCAGAGCGGTGTATGAAGATTTTATCATCGAACAGCGGCGGAGAGGCAATATTAGCTTGGGCCGCGCGGCGGAATTGCTTGGCAAAAGTTATACGGAATTTTTCGAGCTTTTGGGCCAAAAGGGGCTTTCATTTATCAATGCCAATCGCAAAGAGCTTGACGAAAGTTATCAACATTTTGAAAACGTGTCGAGTTTACATTTTTGAGTACGCAAAATTTTTGCTTGAATATTTTCAAAATCTTTTGTAATGTTGGAACGATGAAACCAATACAGATTGTACTGGATGAAAGGCTGCTCGCAGAGGTCGACCAAGTTAGTGAGCCGTCTGGTCTTGATCTTTCACGGATTATTGAAGAAGCCTTGCAACATTGGCTGAAACGGTATCAATCCAAACGCTTCGGACAGGAGTGGATTGCGGCCTTAAAAAAAAATCCGGATGATGCGAGTCGGGCCGAAGATTGGAGCACAGCACAAGCTTGGTCAGAGCCATGAAACGTGGTGAGATTTGGCAAGTCGACCTTTGGGGGAAGGCCGGACTCCGCCCCGCGCTCATTTTGACGCGCGACGATGTCATACCCTACCTGAATAAGCTCACCGTCGCCGAAATTTCCTCGCAGAAAAAGGGCTATCCTACGGAAGTTGACATAGACCAAAAAGCAAATCTGACCTTGCACTCGGTTGTCCAACTCGATAACGTCCAGACCGTACCGAAAGATCGGTTCAAAAAATATCTCGGCGCTCTTGATGAATCTGATATGAAGACCATCAATCAGAAAATTATTTTTGCCCTCGATCTTGTTGAATCAGATTGAAAGATTCCGGTGGTGAGTTTTCCCCTCCGTTAAAGCATTGCTGGTATGTTGGTCAACTGACAAATAACAGCAAATTTCAACGCTGTCGTCTAAAAGTCGTATATTTTCCGTCCCGCTGCCGTTGATTTCCCACCTTTTTTGATTATATTTCCGCATCACCCATTTATTATCAGGAAGGAGGCAAAAGCATGAAAAACACTGCCGAGAAAGTGACCAAGCTGCTCATTGGCGAAAAAGTCAAGCGGCTGCGCACCACGCAAG
>JBOHQZ010000515.1:0-5132 GCA_050732275.1 bacterium | reverse complement strand
CTCCCGCAGCTAAGGGCGTTTGAACGAAGGTGATTTGTCCAATTATTAGCGTTTTTGCCCCAAAACCCTTGTCAACTGCGGTTCAAACCGCAAGTCCTAAACTGGCTTTGACGAGGTCTGAGAACTGCAACCAAACAGGTTTTTAAACCGCGAATAGACGCCAATTGACGCGAATAAGGCTTTTTTAGTTGCGGTTCTCTTTTCGTTGCAAAATTTAGGGATTAGCTTTCAATTTGTTGCGCTTGATGATCACAATTTGGTCGTCTTCCATCACCCGATAGTCAAGCGCCGCCGGCGCGAGCAAGCCATTCAAGGCGTTGCGCAAGGTCACATTTTTTCCGGAATAGCCGGCGTTGACATCTTTCACCAGCGCGTCGCTGTAAACGATTTGCGCCTGGGTTTGCGCCATTATTTGCTGCAGCGCCTCGCGCAAAGGAATGTTTCGTGCTTCGAGGGAAACGAGCAAGTTATCGAGATCGCCTTGCGGTGCGAAACCTTGCCGCGAAGCGGAGGCGCTCGCGGCGAGATTGACACGCCTCCAGACTTTGAAAGCGCTGGGCATTCTCATCCCACCAGGAGGCCCGCCCTCGGGTCCGCCGCCGCGAAATCTGCCGCCGCGCGTTCCCCCGCCGGGAGGCATGCCGCCTTGCGGCCTTCCGCCGCCAAAGGGGCCGCCTTCTCGCCCCATGCGCTCGCGCATTTTTTCCCGATCGATCTCGCCCATTTCAAAACCGAGGCTCAACGTTTGGCCTAAAGCCGCGGCAATCGCGTAAGGCCGGCCGGCGGCACCTTGCAAAGGAATTTTCAATTCGCACACGAGTCCGGCGGGTGAATCAAAAGTAGCGGCCTGAATACCGAACGAGCTGCCGGCGAGAAATCGGTTGCGATCATCTTTTTCCGGCCCCAACACTTCGACTTCACGCAGCATCGCGGTGAATTGTTTTGGCCGCTCGTCGCCTTCGTCCATCGGCGTCATCGGGTCGGGCATAAACTCGCTCTCGAAATTCATCATGCCAATCGGAAAGCGCACCCCGAACGCTTTTTTATTCTTGCCCGCCGGATCGAACCAAAGCGTGAAACCGAACATCATCGCCTGCCGTTGAATGGCGCGATCGAATTTGAGGCAGATATACAAATCACTTGAATCGTTTTTGAGGCCGAAGCCGAGCTTTTCTTTTTCCAAATAGGTGATCGCCTCAGTCCATTCAGTATCTGCGCCGTCAACTTTGATCTCAGCGCTGCGCCAGCGGCTGGCGACTTCTTGCTTCTCGTCAGCGAGTGCCATCTGCCACGATAAGACGAGAGCAATGAAGAAGATGAGTTTTCTTCTCATGATGTTTCACACCGTAATGATCAACTGATTGTTGGCGAATTGCGTTGGAAATGCCTGCAGCGCGCGTGTTGCCGGACCTCTCCGCACTTGCCCATTCGTGCTGAATTGTGAGCCATGGCAAGGACACGTATAAACTTGATTGCTGTATCCCGTAATGGTGCAAGCCTCGTGCGTGCAGATCGCCGTCACTGCCGCGAACGTATCTTGCGCGGTGCGGGCGACGAGCAGCGAGCTGTTGGAAGCCTGCACGAGCGCGGCGCTGCCGACCGCAGCCAACGGTGAATTGGCGTCGATCGTCAGCGTAATCGTTCCACCGGCGACCGAGGCCTGAATCCTGGCGATATTCCCGCCGCCGGAAGAACCAACCGGGTTATCCGAACCGCAGCCTGCCAAGAGCGCAACCAATGTATTGCCAAATACAGCCAAAGTAGCGGCTTCACAAGCTCGCACACAAAATTCTCTGCGAGTTTGTACAGAGAGGTTTTCCACGTCGAAGTCTCCTTTGAAAAAAGATTAAAATTCAACGTAACTATTCAATTCACACCTCAATCAAAACAGAAGCCCTAAGCGGATTAAGCTGATTGAGCAGATAATGATTCTGACAAAGACTCTTGAAATCCGTTTTATCCGTTCAATCCGCTTACAAAAATAATAACTGAATAGTTCAGTTCAACCTTTTCTATAATACGTAAATGACGGCAAAAGCCCTATTCGTTCTGCCGCCGTCCACCCATTCGTCTCTGCATTTGCTCCCGTTGTTCTTGCAAGAATTTGTCGTAGATTTTTTTCTGTTCCTCGGTCAACAATGCTTTCACCTCATTGTCGCGTTTCTCATTAATCTTCATGCGGGCTTCGCGCCTCGCCTGCCAATCACCCTGATTCTTCTCAAAGGTTTTTTTGCTTTCGTCGAACGCTGCAAAGTAGATCTGGCCGACTTTTTCTTTCTGCTCTTTGGAAAGCGCCAACTTTTTGGCAACCGTGTCCACCATCGCCGCCGTGCGGGCCGAATCGGGCATGCCCCTGCCTTGTGGCGGCTGGGCGAATCCGATATCGGTGAGAAGAAAAAGCAGAGGTATGCAGAGCAAGTATGCTTGCTTTACATTTTGGGATATGGTTTTCATATACATCTCCAAAGTTAGGTACTTTGTTTTAGGTGGACATCCTTTTTTTCCAAGCAGGGTTATACTCATTGGACGATGGAAGGTTGAAAAAGTTCGAGTTACAGGAAGACGCAGTGAGAACGCGGCGAAAATATTGTCAAGTGACAAATCATTGCGGGTACAGCAATAGCCGTGTTACGATTTATCACACAAATTCGAATCATCGACCGGTTTTCCCATACCACTTTGCCATCACCTTCTCTGCCGGTTTACTCTGTGGCGAAAAAGGATCGCTGCCTCGGCGGAAGCCACGGCGGGAGGTTGGAAACCATTTCCAAATATATGCGCCGGCGAACCAATCTTTATTCCAGAAAGTTTGAAAGAAGGCCTCGTAGCAACTGGCCTGGGTTTGCAGTTCGGCCTCGCTATAAACGTTGGAAGAAGACCGCATCCATTCCCACGGCTTGATCGCCGCATCCGGCGTACTACGGTAGCCGATTTCAGTAAAGACCACCGGCTTGCTGTATTGCTTGCGGATTTTTTCAATGGCTGTCACATGCGTTTGCCAGGCTTTTTTCAACTCGTCAATCGTCGGGTTTTCTTTTTCGCTTAATGGGAAATAAGCTTGAATGCCGATGAAATCCAATTTATCCCAAAACTTGACGTCTTCGAATTCCTGATACCAATTGGCGCAATAGGTCAACTGGCCGTGATAAACTTGGCGCACTTCGGCGATGATCTTGCGCCACTCGTTCGGTCGCAGTTTGACTGTGGCATGAAGCTCAGCCCCAACGCTCAAAGCTTCAATGCCGTTCTTCTCGGCCAGTTGCGCATAATGTAAAATGAAAATTCGATAATGCTCAAACCAGCTTTGCCAATCCGCCTCGTTGTCCATGGCAATGTCGGAGAGCCACTTGCCATCATTGCGGTTTCTCAACCAAATGTGCGGCTTCAACAGCGTCTTGATGCCGTGCTTTCTGGCCATGCGAGTGGTGATTTCGATTCCTTCATCCCGCTCGCCCCAGAGAATTCTGCTATCAGTGGCCAAGACAAATGTCGGTGAGTTGTAATCCTGCTGCCAGCCAAAAGGATTTTGCGCAATCCAGTTGACATTATTTTTAACCAGCGGTATGAGATCATCTTCAATGATTTCGCCGCCGGCAACCCAGCTCACGCCGCGCTGTTTACTCTTCGCTGCCGAGGTTTGGTGAAACGTCGCAATTCCAGCTTCAAACGCGGTGATTGAAAAGAGCAAAAACAGCAGCGCGAGGGAAAAAATGGCGACGAAGTATTTGCGCATGATAATTTGCAACGAAAAGAGAACTGCAACGAAAAAAGCCTTTCAAGCGTTTTGGGCGCAAGATTCTGGAAAAACTTTGCGCATTCTTTGTCTCGCTCGCGGTACGTCTTTGCGTGCGCTTATGTTTTCTCGTAGCGATGCTTCGAATACTGTCTTTATCGGTGGCTCCGACGCCTGAAGGCGTTACTACGAACATGAAGGCGTAACGACGAGCGTTCATTCCAGCGTGACATACCGTTCGAGCCGCGCGACTTCTTTCTTATCAACGTACTTGCCGATTTCGCGGCGGAATTGCTCGATATTCTTGTACGGGCGATATTCCTTGAACTCGTGCAACATGCGTTTGCCAAGTCCGGGGATGCTGAGAATGTCCTCGTCGCTGGCCGTGTTCAAATTAATCGGCACGAAGACGTACTGCTCCAGGCGCGCCACTTCTTTCTCGTCAACGTATTTGCCGATCTCACGGCGGAATTGTGTCATCGCACGGTACGGGCGATATTCCTCGAACTCGTGCGCCATGCGTTTCCCCACACCGGGGACGAGCAGAATCTCTTCCCGCGTCGCGGTGTTGAGGTTGATTGGGATGAAGAGTTTGGGGTAGAGTTCGACCAATTTCTCTTTGCTCAAAGATTGGCGCAACAACGTATCCAGCGCTGTCATGTTAAGAAAAGGCCGTTTATCCAGAATCTCCTTCGCGAGCTTCGCGTTGAAGTGTGGCAGCGCGAGCAGCTCTTTCTCACCGGCCAGATTCGGGTACAGCACGCCCGTGTTTTTTCCAACCTGCGCCTTGACCGCGTTCGCGACGCCGATTGCGAGTACGAACGATAACACTGTTACATGCGCCAATATTCTTTTCCGCGTCATTTCTTTTCTCCATGATGGTTTGATTTTTTCCCGGTTGATTCGAGCAAGACCGGGTGTCGATAAGTGTATGCCAATCCCAGCAACCCGAGCACGATCATCGTCCCTGGCGCCAGAGTTGGCGGCGTTGTTCCCTTGATCGCCTTCCTAAAGAGTTCCAAGCCTTTCAGGGAAGGATACATCTCCAGTTCAAATTCCACATTGCCTTGATAGTGCAGAAAGAGTCCGACGAAGCCGCTAATCAAAAAAAGAATCGTGACGCCCTGAAAAATCTGCAGGCTCGCGCGGTTGCGGGCGGCAAAGTGCCAGGCGAGTACGAGCAGGCTAAGCAGGATTAATATTAAAGGAATCCATTGCCGAAAATCTTCGGTGTGTTCGATCAGCAACAGCTCCGCGCCGGCGCCGAGCAGCCCGATGGCGAAGATAGCCAAAAGAAAGCCGCGCAATTTTTTGAGCGTGACGTCGTTGGTGTTTGCGGAGGTGAAAGGCATCGAGCAATAATCTCGCAGTTAAAACGAGGACTTCTTCCGAGCTCAAA
>JBOHQZ010000514.1:0-5134 GCA_050732275.1 bacterium | reverse complement strand
CCCCTCATTTGCTTTGAAGCTCAACTCTTCACTCCGCATTCGAAAGGAAGACATATGATAGCTGTCACCGTACCAGGCCGGGCTGCATAGCAGCCTTGTTCCGTCCGCCGAGGGAACCCACGCCTCGCCGTAATCCCAGCCGCTTAACGTGCAGATCTCGCGCAGCGCGATGGCCAGCGCCTCGTGAAAACCCGCGGCTTGATTGATCGCCTGTGTGGCGAAGTATAGAAACTGGATTTGCTCCTCGGCCTGTTTGCGCTCGGTGAGGTCGCGCGAATTGGCCACGATCATCGTCGCGCCGGTTTCGTCGCGTAGCGCTTTGGCGAAGGATTCAAAAAAACGCCACGAGCCGTCTTGATGCCGAATGCGGTATTCGGCCGATCGCATGGCGCCCGGCTTTGTAATGAACTCGTTGAAAAGCTCGAGAAGACGCGGCATATCGTCCGGATGAATGTAATTAAAAGGATTTTTGCCGATCCGGTCTTCCGGTTTGTACCCCAGCACCCGCTCAATCGAGGGGCTTTCGTAACGGATCGTGGCGTCGGCATTCACCACCGAAATAATGTCGGGAGCATTTTCGATGAGCGCGCGAGAATACGCTTCGCTTGTACGCAACGCTTCCTCGGCGTGGGCGCGTTTGGCCATCTCCTTTTGCAAATCTTCATTGCTGGCTTCAAGTTGCACGGTGCGCTCGCGGACACGCGCTTCCAGCTCGGCGTTAAGCTCACGGATTTTCTCCTCCGCCTCCTTGATGTCGGTAACGTCCAAAGAACTGCCGACATAGCCTAGGAACTCTCCGGTGGATGAGAAGCGCGGGAGTCCTGAGGCCTTCATCCACCGATACTTGCCGTCATGATGGAGGAATCGGCATTGCGCTTCAAACGGTACACGGCGGGCGAAGCAATCGAGATACGCGCCGACGTAGCGTTCACGATCATCAGGATGGACGAATTGCGCCCAGTTATACCGTCGCACGTCCACATCACCGGACACGTCCAGAAACTCAAGATAGGCGCGGTTGACGAACTCGCAGCCTTCGAGTCCGTTTACCCAGATCAGCACGGGCGCGCCGTTCGCCAGCACGCGAAAACGCTCCTCGCTCTCGCGTAGCGCTTGTTCCGCCCGCTGGCGCTCCGCAGTTTCCAAAGCCAGGGAGACCAAATCCGCGATGGAAGCGGCAAATTCTTGTTCTTCCGGTTTCCATTCTCGTATGAGGCCGGTATGCTCGTGGCACACGATGCCGACAACCCTGCCATGCAGCCAAACCGGAACATCCAGCATGGAAGTGATGCCAAAGGGTTTTAAATATCCCTCCGTAAATTCGCTCGTGCGGGGGTCGCCGGCCGCGTCATTTGCCGCAATGGTGCGATTCTCTTTCAGGGCTTGAAAATACCTCGGATATTTCCCGGCCTGCAATCTGAGGCCCTTCTCGTGGGCATTCCGCCTCGAGTTATAGAGATCTTCGCAGACGATCTCAGAATGATCCTCGTTGAACAGCCAAATGCTGACACGCTCAACTTCCAACGCCTTAGCAGCGTCCTCGGTTATCCTGATCTGCGCTGCGCGCCAATCAGAGCTGTCCATTCTCGCCAGTTTCAGCAGCGCCGTTTGATAGCGAATGTTTCGTTCCGATCGTTTTTGCAAAACCTCATCTGCCCGCTTGCGCTCGGTGATGTCGATCATCGCGGTGCGGTAAACGGTGGTGAGCCATTCCGGATCGTGTACGGCGAAGCTGGAGAGCTGCACTTCGATTGATTTGCCGCCGGCGGTCAAGCGCAATTCGATTGTTATTTTTTCCGTGTGCGGACATTGCCGCAAATGCGCGCGAAATTTTTTGGCTTCGTTTTCAGCGACATAGGTAAAGAAAGGCATGCCCAACAAGCGCGAACGCTCGGCGCCGAGCATGGACGCGCCGGTCAGGTTGATCTCCAGGATATTGCCTTGTTTGTCCAGCGTTATATAGCCGAGCGGCGCAAAGTCGTAAAGATCCGCATAGCGATTGCGCGAGGCCTCCAGCTTTTGCTGGGTCTCCCGCAGCTCGCGGTTTTGCATCTCCAGCTCGATTTGGTACAACTGCAGATCGTGCAGCAGCCGTTGCTGCACATCCACAGATTGCGCGCCTTCACTTATCGCTTGCAGCGAAGTGAGCGCTTTGACCAGCTCGGCTTTGGTCAGTTTATTGTAGTTCATGTGTGCTCAACTCAACCTTCAACCTTTCAACCTTGCGAAGGTTTGAAACCTTCGCAAGGTTGTTTCTCCGTTTATTCCAACAAAATATACTTCTTCAGCTTTTCACCCAGTTGACTTTCAACAACATAATCCATCACAAATCGGCGATAGTCTTCCGGTTGCGTGAAATAGCTTCTTACAAATTCACGATCGATTAAAGTGCCATTTCGCGTGCCAATCCATTCCGCGTAATTTGAATACTGCCAATTTTCCGGCAGGCTAACCAAATGGGCGGCCACTGGATTGTAATGGATGTATCGCGCCAAGTGAATCAGATAACCATCATTATCCACCCAAATATGCTTCGCCCGGCCTTGAAACAAAGTGCCGGAGCGCTTTTGTTGCTTATTGATAGCCTGTGAATACCCGTTGAACAGCGTTTGAATCCAATCGGAAAGAGGACGGTCGGTTTCTTGCCGCGTGAGAAAATGATAATGGTTCGGCATCAAGCAGTAAGCTAAAATATTGGCGCCGTATTTGAGACGGGAGCTTTGCATCTTTTTCAACAGATAAATGTAATTTTCTTCTTTGAAGAAAATATGCTCCCGATTGCAGCCACGGTTATAAATGTGGTAGCAGCAACCTTTGATGAAAGGTTCGTTCATGTTAGCTCCTTTCAACCTCAACCTTAAACCTTGCGAAGGTTTTAAACCTTCGCAAGGTTTATCCCAAGGTTTATCCCGTCAATACCATCATCTTACAAGCTCTGCGCGTTCGGTGACGTCCGAAGTGACGAGCAGAATCATCGGCTCGCCGCCCTCACGCCACTCGAGGCGGCGGGCATTGAGCAGCATCTTCCGGCGTCCGAGCTGGGGAAAATCGTGCTCGACCTCGAAGTTCTCAAAGTAAGAGTTTTGGGGAAGAATCTCTTCCAATAAAGTTCTGAGCTGGGGAATGTTCCACTGGCGGTTGCCAAGCTCATAGATGGAAAAATTTTCCGTCTCATCCCGCGCCACTGAAAAAGTGTTGTAAAAAGAGCGATTCGCCTTCTTGACGCGCAGCGCCGCATCGAGAACCACGAGCGGTTCCCGCACGGTATCCACCACCGCCTCGGCGAAACCACGGGCCTGCTCGATTAAGAAGTTGCGTTTGAGCGCGTCAATATCGACCAGGGTAAGAACGACGCCTTCGATCTTGTTTTCTGCCGTCTTGTAGGGCCGCAAGCGCAGTGAATACCAGCGCCCCTCCAGGTCTCGCACTTCCCGCTCGACGGTGCGGAGCGTATCCGCCACCTCGAAGATCAGATTCTCCAAATCGGGAATGTTGACATTGGGCTTGATGTCGCTCATTCTGCGCCCGACGTCGGTCGGGATCACGTTCATGACTTTTTCCGCCATCGGGGTGAAACGCCGGAGGCGCAGATCGTTTCCCAGCATGATGATGGGAATATGCACGTTGGCGAACAAATTCATCAAATCATTGTTGGCCTGGCTAAGCTCGAGATTGCGATTCTCCAACTCCTCATTCACCGTGGTCAGCTCTTCATTGGTGCTTTGCATCTCTTCTTTGGCGGTTTCCAGCTCTTCGTTGGTGCTTTGCAGCTCTTCGTTGCTCGATTGAATTTCCTCGTTGGCGGAACGCAGCTCTTGGTTGGTCGCTTCCTGCTCCTCGATGATCGATTGCAGATATTCCTTGGTGGCGCCCAATTCTTCCTTCAGGCGCGCCACCTCCGCATCTCGCCCTTTTGCCTGCGGCCGCAGGCTTGCGGTTTTACCCGGCTTCGTGGCTTTGGGCTTGCCCTTCTTTAATTCCGGCGCAGCTTGGCGGGCAGCCTCTTCAAACAGCACCAAAAAGTAGCGCTCTTTTGATTGCGGCGCTTTGAAGGGGATCACTTCGAGATTGATTTCCCGCGTCTGGCCATTGTTTTTGACCAGTACATTTTCCTTTCTGACCGGTGCCTCTTCTTTTCTCGCCTTGTGGATGGCGGTGCGCAGATCGAACAGCAAGCCTTCGCGCGCCATTCGCATCAGGTTTAGGCTGGCCTCGCCGGCTGCCGGCTCGAGATAAAAGCCGGTGTGTCCGCGGAATTGCAAAATCTCGCTGTCATCGTTGATAATGACGCCGGCCGGAGCATACTTGCTGATGACGATTTGGTCGGCATCTTTAAGCGGTTCAAAGCTGCGCCATTCCTTCCTTGCAATTCTTTTGCCCGGCTCTGCCGTCGCCGCCATGTAATTAGTGGCAGAAAAATCGAGCGGGAACCGATGTAGGGTCGTTTTTTTCGCATAAATCTTATGTTTTCTGTCCGCCAGGCCAAACAGGTCGGTGAAGCCGCCAATGGTCTCTGATGATCCCAGCATTAGAAAACCGGCAGACTTGAGGGCATAATGAAAAACCGGCATGATCTTATTTTGCAGCACCGGCCCGAGGTAAATGAGCACGTTGCGGCAACTGATCAAATCCAGCTTGGAAAAGGGCGGATCTTTGACAACGTTCTGCCGGGCAAAGACGCACATATCGCGAATGGCTTTGCTGATTTGATAGCCGTTTTCCAATTTCACAAAAAAACGCCGCAAGCGCTCTTTGGAAACCTCGAGCGTGATGTTTTCCAGATAAACGCCGGCGCGGGCCTTTTCAATCGCCACATCACTGATGTCAGTCGCGAAAATCTGGATCGGCGTATTGGTGGCGCGATCGCCCAAAGATTCCAGCAAAGCGATCGCAATGGAATAAGGCTCCTCGCCAGTCGAGCACCCCGGCACCCAAATCCGGATCGGCTCCTCGCCGGCGCGATTCTTCACGATGTCGGGAAAAACCTTTTCTGCCAACTCCTCAAATGCCTCCGGATCACGGAAGAAACCGGTCACATTGATGAGAAGATCGTTGTACAAAGCCTCCACTTCTTTGGTATCGGTCAGCAGATATTTGAGATAGTTTTTAAGCTCGTCGATCTTGTGCAGCATCA
>JBOHQZ010000513.1:0-5141 GCA_050732275.1 bacterium | reverse complement strand
GCAGTATCACGTCGACGAGAAATTTGGCCAGGTATTCGGAGTTTTCGCCATTCTGGCGATCTTGATTGCTTGCCTCGGTTTGCTCGGCTTGGCCTCCTTTACCGCAGAGCAGCGAATCAAAGAGATTGGGATCAGAAAAGTTCTTGGCGCTTCCGTTGCCGGCATTGTCGGACTTCTGTCAAAAGAGTTCCTCAAACTAATCGTGATCGCCAATATCACGGCCTGGCCTATTGCTTACTATGTCATGCGCACCTGGCTGCAGGACTTTGCGTACCGGATCAACCTCGATCTCCGGATATTCATATCGGCAGGAGTCCTGGCTCTTCTGATTGCTTTTCTCACGTTAAGCTATCTAGCAATTAAAGCGGCGCTGGCGAATCCGGTTGAAGCGCTGAAATATGAATGAATTTTGTCTATCGTCAGTGGTCAGTTGTTCTTTGTTCGACTGACCATTGACGACGGGCGGCTGACAACTAACAACGGACAAATGCCATGCTCAAAAACTACCTCAAAATCGCGTTGCGCAATTTGAAGAAGAACGCCGTCTATTCCTCCATCAACATCGCCGGCTTGGCTGCGGGCATGGCGTGTTGCATTTTAATCACGCTTTACGTTCTGCACGAGCTGAGTTACGACAAATTCCATCAGCGCGCCGACCGGATTTTCCGCGTCCGGCTCGACCTGGATTTGAACGGCGTGTTGTATCGCGAGCCTTCCATTCCATTTCCGGCGGCGGAAGCGTTTGCGCGCGATTTTCCGGAAGTCGAACGCGCGATGCGCTTCTATCGCAACGACGATTTCCCGATGGTCGAGCTTGGCGACCGTAAATTCATCGAAGAAAGATTTTTCTTCGCCGATGCGGCGGTTTTCGAGATGTTTGATTTTTCCTTAATCAAAGGCGATGAGAAAACTGCATTCAGCGAGCCGAACAGCGTGGTGCTGACCGAAGATATGGCGCGCAAATATTTTGGTAGCGAGAGTCCGCTCGGGCAAACGCTGCGCTACCAAAAACAAGCCGACCTCAAAGTCACCGGCGTGGTAAAAAATGTTCCCAACAACGCGCATTTCAAGTTCGATTTCCTCGCGCCGCTGCAATTTCAATTGAATCTGTGGGAAAGCCAGAGTGGTCCGAGCGGCCGCCATAATCAATGGTTCTGGACCGGCGCGTGGACTTATATTTTGTTGCCGGATGAACACGCCGCACAAAGTCTGACGGACAAATTTCCAGAGTTCGTCACGAAATATTTTCCCGACCGCATCAAAGGCGGCCTCACGCTTTCGCTGCAGCCGTTGACGAGTATTCATTTGCACTCGCGTCTCGACAACGAACTCCAGCCGAACAGCCACATTTTGTACGTCTACATCTTTTCAGCAATCGCGTTGTTGATTCTCGTCATCGCCTGCATCAATTTCGTCAATCTTTCCACCGCGCAATCCGGCACGCGCGCCAAGGAAGTCGGCGTGCGCAAAGTGGTGGGCGCGGAAAAATCGCAACTGGTCGGCCAAATGTTGGGCGAGAGCATCATCGCCGGATTGGCGGCCATGCTGCTCGCCGTCGGCATCGTCGAGCTGCTTTTGCCCGCGTTCAACCGGCTCACCGAAAGGCAATTGGAAATTGGTCTCTTGGGAAATTGGACGGGGCTTCTTCTCATTTTGGGCTTGGCGTTGTTAGTCGGAGTGTTGTCCGGTTTGTATCCGGCATTTTTCCTGTCGCGTTTCAACCCGGTGAGCATTTTCAAAAGAACGTTGGCCGTGAGCGGCGGCAATGAAACGTTTGGCAAAGTGCTGGTGGTGGCGCAATTCGCCATCTCGATCGTGCTGATTATCGGCCTCGGCGCGGTTCATCGCCAACTGCGTTTTCTGCAAGAAAAAGAATTGGGATTCAATAAAGAACAAGTTTTGTTCGTCAAAGCACGGCCGGCAGTGAATGTGAAATTCGAGGCGTTTCGCACCGAGCTGCTGAAGGATCCCGGCATTCTCGGCGTGGCCGGTACTTCGAATATTCCTGGACAGGGCGCGTTCGGCTATCGCTTCGTTCCCGAAGGCGGCTCCATCGACAAACCGGCGATGCTGCCGCTGCTGCTCATCGACTATGATTTTCTCGAAACCGCTGGCATCAAAATCAAACAAGGGAGAGGCATTGCCCGAACTTCGCCTTCGGATCAAGCCGAGGCGTTTCTGCTGAACGAAAAAGCCGCGGCGTCTTTTGGCTGGAAAGAGGACGCCGTCGGCAAGAAGATGCAGCTCTTTGCGCCAGGGACGAATCAAATAGGTAAATCGGGTTACGTCGTCGGCGTGATTCAGGATTATCATTTCGAGTCGTTGCACCACGAGATCAAGCCGCTGGTTTTGACGTATGCGAATTGGTATGATTATTACGCGGTCAAAATCGGCGCGGGCAATTTCGCCGAGCGCCTGGCCACGCTCGAAAGCACGTGGAAAACGTTCTCGCCCGATTGGCCGCTGGAATACTCTTTTCTCGACCGCAAGCTGGAGCAGCTTTACGGCGGCGAGCAAAAGCTGGCGCAGGCGATTAATTATTTCACGATCATTGCTGTCATTCTTGCGTGCCTGGGTTTGTTCGGATTGTCATCATTTGCCGCGGAACGGCGCACCAAAGAAATCGGCATTCGCAAAGTGCTCGGCGCTTCGGTGGCGAGCATCGTTTCGCTGTTGTCGTCCGATTTTATAAAACTCGTGCTGCTTGCGAATCTCATAGCCTGGCCGGTCGGTTGGTACGCCATGCACAAATGGCTGCAAGGTTTTGCGTATCGCGCCAACCTCGACGGTTGGACGTTCGTCCTCGCCAGCGCCGGCGCCCTCGGCATCGCGCTGCTCACGGTGAGTTTTCAAGCCATCAAAGCCGCAGTGGCGAATCCGGTTGAAAGCTTAAGATATGAGTGAGCGGAGGGCAGATTTGCTAATGCGCTCAAAGCAGAATAAAGTTTTAAAAGTTTTATGTTGCCAACGGATGAAAAAGCGACCAACGGATTTAAAAGCCCTTTTTGAAATTTTATTAAATGACAATACTTTTCATCCGTTGGTCGTTGTTTAATCCGTTGGAGACATTGCTTTAAAACTCTCAGCTCGATACAATGTCGCCAAGGTCAAATCGCGGCGACAGCTTTTTCAGAAATTTCTCACAAGGCATGCACAGGATGTGATCGAGCCGGAGTTTGTCTTTGCCGCGATACAACAAAATGGTTTGGCTCTTTGAATAATCTTGGCGAAACTCCTGCAGAGAACGGAGATCTTCCGGACGCACCCGATTGGTATTCTTGACTTCAATCGCGTGGATGCCGCCTTTGCCGTAAAGCACAAAATCGACCTCGAGGCCGCCGCGCGAGCGCCAAAAGAAGATTTCGTAGGGTTCGTTGCGGTAAGCGTTCCAGGCGCGAAGATGTTGCGCTACCAAGCCTTCTAACGCCGCGCCGGCAATTTCTTCCGGCCGGTCGAGAGGACCTTGGGGGCGAAGGCTTTGAAAAACGCCGGTGTCGAAAAAATAAAACTTCGGATGCGCGACCACCGCGCGCCGCGCCCTTTTGGCGAACACCGGAAGCTTGAACGCCAACAAGATGTCTTCCAGAATTTGTATATAGGCTTCGACGACTTTGCGCTCGACGCCGCATTCTCTGGCAACATTGCTGACGTTCAACAATCCGGCGTGCGAAAAACTGGCCGCCTCCAAAAAACGCGAGAAATTGCCGAGGTTCCGCACGAGCCCTTCGATCTGGACTTCTTCGCGAACGTACAACGAAACATAAGCCTTGAGAACGTCGCGCGGATTCTTCGCCGAAATCACGATGGGCAAAAGACCGAGCTGCAAAATTTCAGCGAAGGAGGGAGGTGCAGGCAATTCCGACAACAGGAACGGATGGAGCGTTCGCAACAACACGCGCCCGGCCAGCAAATCGATGCCGGTTCTTTTCAGTTTGCGCGCGCTGGAACCGGTCAGCACAAAAGTTTTTTTGATTTTTTCCTCGATCAGGCTGTGGACGGCGCTCAAGATTTCCGGCGCTTTTTGGACTTCGTCAACGATGATGACTTTTTTCTCCGGATTGCCACGCACCAGCTCGATGATGCGCTCCGGTCGGGAGAGGAAAGCGCGGAAAACATCCGGCTTGAGCAAATCCACCCACAGCGCCTCGGGATAGTGCTGCTTCAAGAAAGTCGATTTTCCCGTTCCTCTGGGCCCGAACAGGAAAAAACTTTGCGGCGGCGCTTGAAAAAATCTTGGAATATATGATTCCATTTTGCTACCCATTTTGGAGTTACTTATTCCAAAATAATAAAGTCCGTGCTTACTGTCAAGCCTAAAGTGATGAATTACGTAATGCCTCACTCACTGGTGGAAAAACGTAGCGCAGTCATCCTGACTGCAGGCAAGATGCCTGCGCTACCCACCCATAACTAAGGTGATACTGAATTACGGAAAAAGCTTCAAGGCTTCGAACTTCGAACAGAAGACTTCGGACTCCGCTAATTGACTTCGGACCTCGGACTAAAAAACTTCGGACTTTGCTATGTTCAAAAACTACCTCAAAATCGCCGCCAGAAATTTGTTCAAGCACAAAGCGTATGCCTTCATCAACACTGCCGGCCTGGCGGCGGGAATGGCGTGCTGTCTGCTCATTTTGCTTTACGTACAAGACGAGCTTTCTTACGACCGTCATCACGAGAACGCCGATCGGATTTACCGCGTGGTTTTGGAGGCGCAAATTGCCGACAATGAATTGAGCGCTCCTGTGGTGTCCGCACCAATGGCCAAAGCGCTGGTCGACGAATTTCCCGAGGTCTTGCAGGCCACCCGTTTCGTCAAGTCCGGCAGCAGCACGCTGTTTCGCTATCGCGAAAACAGCTTCGTCGAGAACAACGTCATTGCCGCTGATTCAACCATCTTCGACGTGTTCACCATTCCCCTCCTGCAGGGCGATCCGAAAACCGCGCTCACTGAGCCCAATAGCATCGTGCTCACGGAAGAAATGGCCCGCAAGTATTTCGGTGACGAGAACCCCATGAACCAAACTTTGGCGTTGGTCAATCAATTCGAGGGCAAAGTCACCGGCGTGGCGAAGAGCCTGCCGCCCCATTCGCATTTCCATTTCAACTTTTTGATTTCGCTGGCGACCGACGGCGGGCAA
>JBOHQZ010000512.1:0-5143 GCA_050732275.1 bacterium | reverse complement strand
TCGAACAATTGCAACCCGTTGCCAAACGTGCCAACCCACAGCCGGCCCGTGCGATCTTCATGAATGGCGCGGATAGCGGCCTTGCGGAAGTTATCCGGACGCAGCGACTCGAATGAATAATGGATAAATTTTTCTTTCGCGCCTTCACGCGGTTCGGATTGCCGTGAGCCGGCAATCAGTCTATCCAAACCGGCCTCGGTGCCGATCCAAATTTCACCAAATTTATCTTCACAAATTGCCCAGACGATGTTGTAGCTCAAGCTGGTTGAATCATTCGGGTCGTGAAGATAGCGCGTGAACTTCCCGCTGGCCGGATCGAATTTGTTCAAGCCGCCACCCCAGGTTCCAACCCAAAGCTTGCCCTGCCGGTCTTCGTAGATCGCAATGACGTCGTTGAAAGATATCGAATGCTCGTCACGCGGATCGTGGCGATAAACGGTGTATTGCCGCCCGTCGTATTTGACCAAGCCATACATCGTTCCGAACCACATCAAGCCATGACGATCTTGATGGATGCTGAACACCAGGTTGTGCGAGACGCCCTGTTCGAGCGACAGATGATCGAAGCGAATTTTTTCCGGCTCGGCGTTAAGTGTCTGTGACAGTTGCCAAACAAGGACAACAAGGCAAGGCAGTTTATTGTCAAGAATTATCATGAAAGTAGCCGAGACTTTTAAAAATTTCCAACGGATGAAAAAACGACCAACGGATTGAGCACTAATCCGTTGGCCGCCTAATATCCGTTGGGTCAAAAAAAACTATCATTGTTTCCATTTCATCACGCCGCGCCCAGCGATTCAAGATACTTGAGCACCGGCGCCGTTTCTTCACCGCCCTTTCTCGCGTGGTGCAAAAAGGTCAACCCGTGCGGGCCTTTGGAATGAATCAGCTCCGGATACGCCGTGAGCATGGCTTTGACGACGTCCAATTTGCCCAGCATGGTGGCGACGAAAATGTCCATACGGCAGCCTTTGTTGATGAGAAACTCGGCAATGTCTTTTCTACCCATGTGGCCGGCGCCGCCGAGCGCGGTTTCAAAATCGCCGCCGCCCCAGTCCCACGTCGCATTCAACAACCCCTGTTCTTGCGCCAACAACTCTTTGACGCGATCCACGTTGCCGTGGCCGGCGATCACGAACTCTTTAACCAAATCCGAACTCAACGCGGGAGGCCGGTTATTTTGTTGCGGCGTTTGTTCCAGCGATGCTTTCGGCGTTAACAAAATCCCCGTGGCGCTTGCAGCCGACAGGCCGAGAAACCGGCGGCGAGAAAGAATGGACGTTGTCATTGTTTTCTCCAGTTTTTGGAACAGAGCTGTCAGTTTGATTATATCGCAATGAAAAGACCTATCTTCCCGCCATTGTGTTCAATTGTCCAAAACGCTACTGCGGATCAATGCAGCCTTTATAGAAAGGGTTGAACTGGTGCAGCTCGAGATTGAAGACTTTGTTGGCCACCATCGGGTCGTGTTCCAGCATCGCGCGTGCTTCTTGCTCATTGGCGGCAGCGATGATGATCATGCCCTTGTCGGAATATCTGGCGCCGACAAGTATCTTTTTCTCGGTGCGCAATTTTTTCAGATTCGCGCTGTGCTCTTTGAAATAAGCCTGCTCGTGGGCGGGTTTGTCCGCTTGCCAGGAAGGCCCTAGCGAGAAAATTGCAATAAACAGCACTTTCTTGGCGGCAGCGGAATCTTGCAGCATCGGCAACGTCTCGATGGGTTTTGCCGCTGTGCGCATCGTTTCCCCATAACCATCCCAAGCCGTTAGTTGGCCGGCAAAATTGGGCGACGGCGCCGTTCTATGAAATTTTGCAAACGGCAGCATCAATAACAAAGCAACGACGGGCAACAGCGTGAGGTTGGATTTCATGGTTGGCTTCTCCTCGTTTTTCGTCTTATTAGAATGCGGTTATTTGAGCCTATTATAAGACGAATGGAAGATTCCAAAATCGACCGTCATAGAAAATGAACTTTCTGGCAGCGAAGGTGAACTACGAAACTTTTTTCTTCCACTCCTCCAACAGCGCAAGATTTACACCGGCACCGCCACATACGATGACCACAATCGGCGCAAGGCTTTCCAACGGTTCGGCCTGACCATATACTGTCGCAAGTGCAGCGCCACACGCCGGCTCCACCAATACGCGATGCTCATCGGCAAAACGCAGACAGGCATCAACCGCGGCGCGGTCGGTGACGACCCAAGGAATAATCTGGTGCCGTTGTGCCCACGCGAGCGCTGTGGGAGCGACGGTTCGTGCGCCAAGCGTCGTGGCTATTGAAGTGATACGATCCAGCGTAATGAGATGTCCGGCTCGCACCGAGGCGGCGAAAGAAGCGGCGCCTGCGGTTTCGACGGCAACAACCGGAACTTCCTCCCAGCCAACTTGATGCAGTCCTTCCAACAATCCGCAAAGCAACCCACCGCCGCCAACCGACACAACGACGGCGCCAGGCTTGATATTGGCTTCGGCAATTTCATGAATGATCGAAGCATGCCCCTGCCAAATTCGCGAATCGTCAAAGGGATGAATATACGCGGCATTTTCCTGCGTGGCCAATATCGTGGCGTAATCATGGGCATCATCCCAAGAATCACCATGCATCGCAACGGTTGCACCCTCACGACGAAGAATGTCTTGCATCCAACTCGAGGTCGTTTTGGGAACCACGATAGTAACAGTTATACCAAGCTGGCGGCCCGCATGGGCGACGGCGTAACCGGCATTGCCTCCCGAAGCGCATATCAATTTTTTCGCGCCCTCTTTCCAACTCGCTTGACAAGCGGCGCCAATGCCTCGAATCTTGAATGAGCCAATGGGCTGTAAGGCCTCCATCTTCAAGAGAACTGCCGCGCCCATTTCAACACTCAGAGAGCGTGACTCCCACAATGGCGTCATCACGTGCAAAGGTTTTATCATATACTATTGAATTGACTGTTAGCGCGCGGACGGGTAAAGTTATAGCAGTTCTTGGTGATTTTTAAAAACCTGCTGGTAGTTTTGCCGGCGTGCGCCCCTCGAGTCCGCGTTTTATCTTGCTCATCGTTTTCCGCCCAAAATCCCTCTCAAATTCATCGTTATTGGAATAAACATGCCCAAATGCATTCTCCCAAATTGCCGCTTTTTCCATGCAGAGATACATAAACACCCGATCTTGCCAGGGGCCCAAAGCTTCGTACATCGTTTTGAACATCTTGATTTTGATGTCATCCGCGTAGGTGAGCTTGCCGTGCGGGTCGGGAACGAATTCGGTTTGCAGAATCTTGGTTTGATAACCGAGCGTGCGAATTTTTTGGATGACAGGCTTGATGAACGTAACCGATCCGAATGAGATGAACAAAACTTCCTCAGGCTTGAACTGCTGCATGAGCGTTGAGGCGATTTCCGGATAGTCGCGCTGCCAACCATCGTGGTAAACCATCGGATGAAAATGAAACGACACTTTGACGCCTTTGTCCGCCACCTGCCGCGCCGCGCCCAGGCGCTTTTCCAAGCTGGCAGTAAAGTGCTCCTCGTTGGTGATGATCGCCGGCGTGTTCATCGACCAACTGCAAACGATATTCGCCGGCACCTCGTTTTCGAGAAAATAGCGGATATTGTCGGATTTGGTTTTGAGTTCCATCAAAATGTTGGGATGATCCGCGGCGAACTGGCAAATCGCTTCGAGAATGCCGTTACGGTTGCCCCACGCCAGCGCGTCGGAAGACTGGCCGGTGCCGAAGTGGTAAAAGCGATCCGGCTCGATGGTGATAGCTTTTAATTTCTCCGCGAAATTTTCATGGAAAACGATATTGTCGCTGTAGAAAGTTTGGATGGTGCAATAGCTGCACCCGAAAATGCAATTTTCCACCGCGTCGATCGTCCGCAGGTTGCAACACACCGTTTTCTCCGACGCCACAGGACACATCCCATGGATTTTTTTCTCCGAATGTTTCGTGGCGATAAAATTCTTCTCCCGCTGCTTCGGCCTGGTCAGCGCTTCCTTGGGATAAATTACCGGCGCGCTTTTGAGTTTTTGAATGTGCACGCGAAGATTGTTCAGGAGATGTTTTTTCAAGGCCGGGCCTTGCAAGGTCGAACGTGAGATTTCTGCGCTCCACCAATCCTGTAACCTCGTTTCTCCCCACATATTGAGATCGCGGCCAACCTCGACGACTTGTCGAAATTCCTGAAAGGTAAAATGATGAGCAAACGCCAGGTTACGGATATGATCCTGCTGCTCGGGAGCCAATTTTTCGTACAGTGTTTGATTTTTGAAAGACTCGAATTTGGCGGAATAGTCAAACATGGGAGTCATTTATCGATTGTAAAGAGATTAGATTTTTAGTCACATACATTGCTCTCATTTTTGAATATAGCACAAAATATGAATTAATCAACCGCTGTTTTTGCGGCGCAATTGTGCAAAAAATAAAAGAGCAGACGGATCCGTTTCCGGATCCATCTGCTCGCCCTTGAGGAGGAAAGGAGGCAAATTTCAGTGATTAGCAAACAGTGATCAGAAGTCAGTTCCGATAGAAAACATCTTAACCGGCTTGCCGAAATTTTTCAAATCGGTCGGCCAGGCGAAATCATACCGCAAGCTCAGGTAGCCGAGGTTGAGCCGCGCGCCGACACCGAAGGCGCCGCGCAGGTCTTGCAAGTGAAATCCGCCTTTAGTTGAAAACGGCTGGAAGTTCTCTTTGATCAACCCTGGCACGTTGATGCCCCACGCTGCGGCGGCGTCGGCAAATGTCACGGCGCTCAAGAAATCCGCCGTCGGTGGCAGGAAGGGCAGCAGTGGGAAGCGATATTCGATATTCTGCACGAGAAAGTTGGTGCCGAGTAGATCGGCATCGCTCGTGCCGCGAAACGTGTACGGCCCGCCGATGCGGAACACTTGCGCGTCGCGGTCAAAACTGGCGCCGCCGAGCAAGCGATACGCGAGCACCGAACGATTGTTGATGTTGAAATACTTCCGGTAATCTGCCAGCACCGTAGTAAACTGAAAATCATTCATCGCGCGCTGCACTTCAATACGGCTGCGCCGGCCACTCAGTGGGCCAAGTGGACCATAAACGGTGTTGTCATAAACCAACGCCGCACCCACCTGCCCAAAACTCGCGCCACCGATATCCTGCTTATCTCTTTCAATCTTGCC
>JBOHQZ010000511.1:0-5147 GCA_050732275.1 bacterium | reverse complement strand
GGCTAGAGAAGAAGGGCGCGAAGAAGGGCGCGAAGAAGGGGCATTTTTGACCTTCCAACAGATTCTTCTTGATCTCATCGAAGCCCGTTTAGGCACTTTGGATAAAAAAACTCTCACTGCAATTCATTCTATTCGGGACATCAAGAGTTTGCGCAGCCTCTTCAAAAAGGCTTTGCGGCTACAATCTTCGGAGGCTCTACGCAACTTAATCGCTTCATTCGCCAAAAAGAACGGACGGCACAATGGCGGGAAAAAGTAAAATTCTTGAATCACGATAAACTTTAAAAGCAGAAATCATGTCTTCCCAACGCATCTACGAAGTTTTTGCCCGCAAGACGCACGAAGAGCCGATCATGCACGTCGGCAGCGTCAATGCGCCGAACGACGAGCTGGCCAGAGTTTATGCCTGGACTGCTTACGATGAAGAAAAATGGGTGGAAATGTGTGTCGTTCTGCGCAGCGCGATCGTTCCGGTGCTCAATCCGGAGGACGTGCCGATTTGGGGGAATTGATCGTGAAACGTGAAACGTAAGGCGTAAAAACGTAAAACGTGAAAAGAGTGAACGATCGCAAATTATGAGCAAACCAGGTTTTTCCTCCGCTAAAGATCTCCCAAACGACTGCCGCGAAGCGGTGCGCGCATTGCTGTTGGCGATTGCAGATACAAAGATGTTTCTCGGGTATCATTACGGCGAATGGACGTTTGGAACGCCGGCGCTGGAAGCGTGCATTGCAGCCTGCAGCATGTCGCAAGATGAATTTGGGCATTTGCGCCTCTTGCATGCCTGTCTCAACACCCAGTTTGGCGACAGTCCGGATACTTTGATTGAAAAGCGGCCGTTGAACGAGTTTGCCAACGTGGCTTGTTTGGACCGGCCGCTGGCGAAATGGGCGGATTTTGTCGCGATCAATCTTTTCACTGACGGCGCGCTCACGGTAATCTTGACCGGCTTGCAGCACTCGTCCTTCGAACCGGTGGCGAATTTTGTCGATAAAATGGTGGAGGAGGAAAAGCATCATCTCCGCAATGCGCAGGGTTGGTTTCGAACGCTGGCCAAGTACAATGCGCAAACCCAAGCCGCCCTGGAAGAAGCCAGCCGCGGGGCGCTCTCGTCGACGCTCGAATGGCTTGGCCCCGTCGATCATCCCATGATGAAGAAACTCGAACAGCACGGCGTCATCAATGCGTCGTGGGAAATTTTGCGCCAACGTTTTCTCGATTGGGTTGGCGCCTTCGCACACGAACAAAAAATTGCGATCGGAATGAAACAAAGTGATGGACTTTGGACGCCGACGCTTCCGATTGATTTTTCAAATTGGAATCCGGCAGTGCGGCGGTGCACGCCGGGCCAGCCCGACGACGGCATTCTTTATCACTTGCGCGGCAGCAAGAATGATATTTTCAAACTCGGCGAGCACGGGTAGAAATGCAAAAAGAAAAAAGCAAAAAGCAAACGGCAAGCGGCTTATCAGTTGCATGCCCATTTTGCGGATCGAAGGAGACCCAGCAGGAGACGGATTTTGGCACGGCACTGGCGTATGCGCAGTTTTATTGCCGTCAATGCCGGACGCCGTTCGAATGGCTCAAGTGGGAAGATAAAAACTCGGAAGGCGCTATTTCAGGGCGAGATTTACCGCCGTTTCTTTTGCTTGGAAAAAACCCCAATGCTTAGTGCTTCATATTTGTCCTTGTGATTTTTGCAGTGGGCCAACTACTGTCCAACCCAATTTTCAAAAACCGAATCAAACAACGACAACTTTGAACTCTGCCTCCTTGCGCCTCAATTATCATCGAAAATTTCATTCGGCAATACTCGGCTACGAACGTGATCTGATCGTATGGCTGCCGCCGAATTATGAAAAAGAGCCAGCGCGCCGTTTTTCGGTCATCTACGTCCACGACGGGCAAAACCTTTTCGATCCGGCCACGGCATTTGCCGGCGTGGCTTGGCAGTTGGGCGAAACCGCCGAGTCGCTGATTCGCGCGGAAAAAATTGTACCGGTGATTATTGTTGGCGTTGCCAACACCATGGCGCGGCAGGAAGAGTACACACCCAAGCGCGGCCGCAAGTACGCCGCGCTTCTCATTGATGAAGCGAAGCCGTTCATCGACCGGACTTATCGCACGTTGCCGGATCGCCAGCATACCGCGGTAATGGGCTCCTCGCTCGGCGGGTTGATTTCGCTTTATCTCGCGTGGTGGCATCCTGAAGTATTCGGCATGGCCGGCTGTCTCTCCGGCACGTGGATGTGGGATAACGCAGCGTCGATTCGGATGGTGGAAACCGATCCCCGACCGGCGCCGCCAATTAAAATTTATCTCGATCACGGTAGTGAGGGCGCGGAAGGCAATCAAGCGTGGATTTATCGCAGCATGCGTGATGCTTTGGTGCGTCGAGGTTTTCGGGCGGGAAAAGATCTGGCTTACTATTTCGGCATCAATGACGAGCACAACGAAGCGGCATGGGGACGGCGCGTGGGGAGAGCGTTGTTGTTTCTCTTTGGGAAAAATCTTGAGGCATTGCAAATTTTAAATTGAAAATTTTCAATTGGCAATTTTCAACGACAAATTTGATTGTCAAAGCTATGTCTGCTGTCGCCAGCGGCGTAGCGCCTCGCGCGTGCTCTCGGTGGCCAAATTTTCCGGCAGGTTTTCCCAGGCAAAAAATCGCGCTTCGAGCGCGTCGTCACCGGCTTGCAATTTTCCGCCGATAATTTCGCCGAAGAAAATCGATTTCAAAAGGCATTGCTCCGGATTGAGCAGGCTCGGCAAACCCATGGTGCAGAGCAGCCGCGTCAAGCGCACTTCGAGGCCGGTTTCTTCGCGCACTTCGCGAATGGCCGCGATTTCCGAGCTTTCGCCCCAATCGAGATGGCCACCGGGCAAAGCCCAATCACCGACGCGCGGCGGCAACTTTCTTTTGATGAGCAGAACCTGGCCTTCGTTGTTGGTGACGATCGTCTCCGCTACCGGAATCGGATTGTTCCAATGAATCCAATCGCAAGTCGGGCAAGCCGGATGCTCGCGGGCGCCGATTTGGCGCCGGCCGAGCTTGCTGCGGCAGCGCGGGCAATAATAGTATGCTGTCGGCGGGCCGTTGCGTTCGGCGCGCCATACGTCCACGGCGCTTTGGGCAGAGGCAAAAGTGATGGGCGGCAAATCGTTTTCGGAGAACCAGGCAGCTTCTGCCGCGTCGTCACCGGCGCGAAGCTCGCCATTTAAAATATGGCCGCGAAAGATCAGCACCAAATGGCTGCGCTCGTCGTCGATGATATCGTTGTAGGTGCCGATCAGTGCCGCGGCTTCAACATGAAAACCGGTTTCTTCGGCGACTTTGCGCTCGGCCGCCTGCGCGGCAGTTTCGCCAAATTGCACAAAGCCGGCCGGCAAACTCCACGCGCCGGCGTGAAGCGAAGTTTTGCGGCGAACCAGCAGCAGGTGGCCGCCGTTTTCAACCAAACATCCGGCCGCTGGAATCGGATTGTTCCAATGAACATAATGACAAGCAGGGCAGGAGAGAGGTTCGTGCTGCTCGATTGGGTTGCTCTCCAATTTCGTCGCACAACGGGGACAGAAGGGCATAAAAGTTTTCAGGTGATTGTTGGCTGACCGCGGCCATAAAAAAGCCAGTTCTTTTTTGCCGAACTGGCTGCGGCGTCTTTGATCATCGACAATCCTATCGCAATGAACGGCTGATGAATTCCGCCGTTTCGCAGCGTCGTGCTCGTTTTTAATTTGGGGAAATTTTTATTTAGAAACAAGCCGCTTTACAAAAAAAATTAAAATACCGCTTGAAATAATTCTTCACAAATCCTATATTCACAAAGGCCATCTCCCGGAGTTGCCGCAGACGGCGAACCTAACCTTGGATATGAGCGACGTGATTGATTCGGCAAAGGAAATCATTCGAAAGCCCGTCAGTATGATCGTGATCGGTTTGGTGTTTGCTTACAACGCTTGTGAAAATCCTTTCCAGACTCGCACGCCGGAGCCTCCCGGGCAGACGCAGAGCTCCTGGCTTTTGCCCCACTCGCCGGGAATCGTGTTCATTAATTTGCGCGATGCACTGGCCGAGCTGAATGCCGTCAATTACAAGCGCTGCTTTTCGGATTCTTTTCGTTTCGTTCCTGAAGCGGCCGTGGCCAACACCAATCCCGGAAAATTCGACGGCTGGAATCTGCAAAGAGAAGGCGGTTATTTAGAGCAAATGCTCAATCCTTTGCCGCGGGATTCCGTTTTCACATTGCGCCTGGATTCATTGTCGACCGTGGACGTCGGGAGCGAATCCGTAATTTATTTGCAGCGCTACGAGCTGATTGCGCGGCACCGGCTGCAGAGCATCGGCATTCCCCGCAAAGTTTCCGGCGAAGGGCGATTTTGGCTGGGCAAAAATAGATTTGAGGAATGGTCGATCTACCGCTGGGAGGATTTTGCCAGCGGCAGCGCGTTTACCTGGAGCACCTTGAAAGCTGCTTTCTCGCAATGAATAACAAGCGCCCGCCCACGCGCGGCCTCGGCATTCCCGCGTGGCAAAAAAATTTGACGCTGGTTTTTTCGGTCGGCCTCGTCGTGATACTCGGCGTCGAATATCTCGGTCGTGACCGGACGAAGGCGGCACCGGCGGGCACCGGCAAGGCGGCGTCGAAAATCTCGGCAACATCGCGGCCGAAGGCGAAAACCCCGTCGCAAGAGGAAAGAATTCGGCTTGCCACCGATCGCGTGTTGACCAACTTCGGGATTCGCGTCGATTGGATCAAGTATCGCGGCAACGATCGCGACGTGCGCGTTCCGAAAGAAATTCATCCGCTCGTTATTTATCAGGTCTTGTCGAACCAGGTGCGGCAGCTCGGCGGCAAGGTGGAAAGCGGCACGGAAGATTTGCGCACCGGCGAAACCAATTTGACTTATTCGTTTGCCGGGAAAATGCTCGGGATGATCCGCCTCATTCCCGACCCCGCTCTCACGCGGCACGCCGGCAAGATCGCCATCATTATCGATGACTTCGGTTATGCCACCGGCGACGTGGTCAACAGTCTGCTCAAGCTGGAAACGCCGATCACGTATTCGATCATTCCGGGATTGAAATTTTCCAGGGTGCTGGCCGAGCGCTTAAACAAAGCCGGCAAAGCGATTCTCATTCACATGC
>JBOHQZ010000510.1:0-5155 GCA_050732275.1 bacterium | reverse complement strand
ACGAAAAATTATCCGCCAAAGAAAACCTGGAGATCTGGGGAAGACTCTACGGCCTCACCGGCAACAATCTGTACCATCGCATTGATACCCTGCTCGAAATGTTCAACCTGGCCGGCAAACGCGATGTCATCGTTGGCAATTTCAGCAAAGGCATGAAGCAGAAGCTGACCATCGCCCGCGCGCTCATTCACGATCCGGAGATTCTTTTTCTCGACGAGCCGACCGCCGGACTAGATCCGGAGGCGTCGGAAGACGTCATTCTGTATTTGCAAAAATATATCAAAAACGGGAAAAGAACCGTTTTTTTATGCTCGCATCGGTTGGATGAAGTCGAGCGTTTGAGCCAGGCAATCGCCATCATTTATCAGGGCCGCATTTTGGCCAATGGCACCATCGCAGAGCTGCGAAGCCAACTCTGGAAAGAAAAGTTTTATTCGATTCAGCTCATCGAGGCCAGGGACGATTTTGTCGCGGCGCTCAAACATGAAAAATATATCTCGCAGGTCGTACGGCGCGAGCAGGAGATCGGGTTAGCCGTCGTCACCGGCACGGACATCGCCAGAGCGATTAGGTTGCTCGTCAATAGTGGTGCGGAGATTCTGTCGGTACGGGAGGAAGAGCATTCGCTGAAAGACATCTATTTTGCCATCGTTCCAAAGGGAAATCATGAATAGCCGGATGATTAAAATCATTTTCACGAAAGATTGGCGGGAGCTTGGGAAAAGCAAGCAGGCCGTGTTGCCGATGGTCATCGTTCCGATCATCTTCGTGATCGTCATGCCCGCCATACTAATTCTTTCATCGCTGGGCGTTACTATGACTCCCGGCAATGTGGAGTTCCTCAAGGCTTTGCCGAGCGATTTCTTTCCGGCCGGATACAACCTGCAACAGGGTCTGGTGTACGTCATGATCGTGCATATATTCGCGCCGCTCTTTTTGCTTATTCCGGTGATGGCTTCCGGAATTATAGCGGCCAGCAGCTTTGCGGGTGAAAAGGAGAGAAAAACCATCGAAGGGCTGCTCTATACGCCCATCAGCGACAAAGAATTGGTGATGGGAAAAATTCTTGTTTCGCTCATTCCCGCCGTCTTGATTACCTGGGTGAGTTTCATCGTTTATACCGTCGTGGTCAACTCGCTCGGTTATGCGATTTTCCAACATCTTTTCTTTCCAACGGCAAGTTGGCTCGTGCTGATTTTTTGGTTGGCGCCGGCCATCAGTTTTCTTTCCCTGGCGTTTGTGGTTTATGTCTCGCAGCGCGCAACCGGCGTTTGGGAAGCGCAGCAGGTCTCGGCGCTTTTGGTACTGCCCATCATTACCTTGGTGATTTCATCCGTCAAAGGTTTAATCCAACTGCGTTGGCCCGTCATATTTTTTGCCGGATTGATCGTCTTGATTATCGATCTTTTTATTTATCGCTGGTTGGTCAGAAAGCTGGACCGCGAGCGCATCGTTACGAAGCTGGTATGAAAATGAAAAACGAGAAACGCGCCGATGTCGAGGGCGTTCATCCTTCACGGCTTGCCCTGCTGATTGCAGCGCCACACAAGGATGAAGTCGCCATGCACAATGACGTTGGCGCGATGTTTAACGCGCTGCTCGTGCGGGGCTTTTCATCCAAGGATATTCTGCTCTTGGAAGGCAAACTGAATCGCAAGCTGCTCATGAGCCTCATTGGTGCAATCAACAAGCGCGTGGCGACATGGAAAAGCGGCGAAGTGTTCATGCACTACAGCGGGAACGGCGCCTTTATTGGCAGCACGGCTTCCGAGACGCGAGTAGGATTGCAATTGGCGCCCGACAAGCCGAGCCATAAAAGCAACCGCGTATTTTGGGATGAGGTGTTTACAGCTTTGCGGCTGCCAACCAACGTCCGGCTTATTCTTCTGCCGGATTGCTGACACACCAATCTTCTTGCCGGCCGGGTGCCAGCCAATATGACGGCGATTGTCAGAAAAGCCGAACCAGGTGAAGAGCTGACTTGCAAACCTCCCGAAAAAATTTTTGGAAAAACCAAGCATGGCATCATCTCATATTACGCGACGAAGACCATGGCGCAGGCCACGACGATTGAATCGTGGGTGAGCGCGATCAACGAGATATCCGGCAGAGATTTTTCGCGAGGCCTCATAACCGATTTGGAGAAGCTGTCGTTGCAAATCATCGGAGATTTATCAGCAAAATTGCCGGGCGAACCTAAAACCGGCCAACTTTAAAAATGACATTTTTAATTTTTGCCGCCAAAACTTTCTGTCAATAGCAGTTTTTTGGTCATGACAAAACTTCCGGCCTCGAGTCGATAGAAATATATTCCCTTCGCCACCGGCTGCCCATTTTCATTCCGGCCATCCCAGTTCACCGTGTGCACACCCGACGGCACGAGACCATTCACCAGCGTTCTGATTTCCTGGCCAAGCAAATTGAAAAGTGTAATCCGAATGGTAGCCGTTCGCGAAAGTGAATAAGAAATTTGCGTTGCGCTGGCGACGGGATTCGGGAAGTTTTGGCCCAAAACAAATCCCTTTGGCGCGGCCTCGCGCTGATCTGTTGCGCTTACCGTAGTTGTGCCGCTCGTCACCGGCAAAACGATATGCGACGGATAGTTTGCATCGAGATGAATCGTATTCGTCGCCACGATGGTCACGCTGTCGGCACGCAAGGGCCGGCCGGTGTTGGGATTGGGATCGAAGCGCGGCGTGTTGCTGCTCGAAATCGCCACGCGCATGCGATGGCCTCGGTTAAAAATGATGGCAGTAGACCACAGATCGATTTCACATTCATAGACGGAATCGGGCGTCATGAAATGTTCCTGCTGCATTGAGTAACGATGGCGCGCTCGCAATGCGCCGTCGCCAATCAGCATCGAGCGGCCGTCGGGATAAACATCCGTCAGTTTGACCATAAAATCCGTGTCTTTGGCCGAAGACGAAACCCACAGTTTGACGATAAGCTTTCCTATCACTTCCAGAGGCTGCGCCAAAACCGGTGTGGTGAAAACCAAAACATCCGGCCGGTTCTCCGTGCTGCGTTGATCATAAGGCCCGGCGTCGATCTGCAGATTTCTGCCGCCTTTCGTTGGCACCGGATTCTTCGGATCGTATTGGTAGCTCCGCGCCGCTGTAGCGGTTGCAGATTTCTCGGTGGTCAAATCACCATTCTCGTGAAAATAGAAAGGTGTTGGCTGTGCGGGCAGCGGCCAATCATTGGCGGTGCGCCATTCGTTGCCGGACGCACCAGCTTCGATAGCGCCCATCACATAATATCGCACCGGCGGCTCGGACATGATTTGTGTGTCCTTGCCTTGCAGCCAATAATCAAACCAGCGCAGCAGTATATCGGTTACATAGCCATTGATCGTGAACGCGGAGTTCGCAGGGAAAGTCAGCTCGCCTTGCTTGGTCTCGAACCAATTCGCATGCGTCCAGGGGCCGATCAACAGCTTCTGTTTGCCGCGCGCGCCCGCCGCGCCGTGATTTTGCAATCCAACAAAACCATTGATCGTTCCTTCGATAAAGATGTCGTGCCACCCGCCCAGATGATAGACCGGCACGTTAACCACATTGAAGCGCGATTCAAGATTTAGGCGCTCCCAAGTAGCGTCGTAATTTGAGCGTGCGATCACAAACGGAAGCAGATACTGGCTGCCCTGGTTGCTGATCCATTCTTCAACCAAGTTTTTTAATAACACGCCGCCGGGATAAGCCGCTTGCGTGTAGAGATTGGTTGCCGCGACTTCCACGAATTGACAAACGAGGTGCGGCGGCGCGCTGCCCGCCATCATATATTGCGTGATGCCGAACGCGGAAGCGCCCCAAGTTCCGACTTTGCCATTGGACCAACTTTGCCGGGCAATCCATTCGACTGTGTCGTAGCCGTCCTGCCGTTCTCCCCACCCATCGTCGAGAAACAAGCTGTCCGCGCCCTGAGAACCAAACCTTCCGCGCGTATCTTGGATCACCACCGCGTAGCCCTGGCTGGTCAAATAAGCAGCGATGAGTGCGATCGCTGGATTCGTGTTTTTGCCATAAGGCGTGCGAACCAGAAATGTGGGCCATTGCCCCGGAGTATTGGATAAATAAACATCGGTGGCGAGTTGGATACCGTCGCGCATGGCGACCTTGTAGGTGGTTTGTGCGTAGGCGGCGAGGGAGGAGGAGAAGATGAAAAACGTGGTAAAGCACTTGAGCATACGATATCGCATGGCATCCTCCTGATGCGAATTCGAGGTAATGAGGTAATTCACCTTACCAGCATAAAACATTCTCATGCTGCAGGTCTTCGTTTTTGATTACACGCCATAAGCTGTAAAGTTGTTCCAATGATGAATTATTGGTTGGTGTTGCTTTTAAAATGCTTAAATCTTCGCCATCCTGTTAAGGATATTCTGCTCCGTAGCGTAATGCCCCACTTGTTGGTGGAAAAACGTGGCGCAGCCTTACAGACTGCAGACAAGATGTCCAATGTCACTAACTTTTTGCCTGCTGAATATCGGCGCAAACAAACTGCTCTCCCCGAAGGGGAGAAATAAAGCAGCCCAGAGCAACGCTCTGGGATAAAGGATTACGCTTTGTAATAGCCCCGACAGGGGCGAAATAGGCGAGTAGATGTCGCCCTTTCAGGGCTTTTCATTCTGGCTTGGCATTATTCCCAAGGGCGTTGCCCTTGGCTTTCTTATCTTTCCCCTTCGGGGAAAATTCTTTGCGCCGTCAAAATTGATCTTATTCAAAGCATGTTTAAAAAGTTAGTGACATTGGACAAGATGTCTGCGCTACCCACCAGTAACTGACCTACTACTTCGTAGCTTATTAATTCCGCAAATTTATCGTCGCTGCGATCTCGTCCTTCGGCAGGTCGTCGGAATTTTTGGCGAAACGAATTGGAAAATAAATTCCCGCGAGCCATTCGTCGATTTGGTCTTGATAATGCGGTGCGCCGGGGTGGCCGCTTTGGCCGCCGAAGTTGACGACGAAGCCGCGAATTGGGTCGCTCATTTCAACGATGAGCCGCATCGAAGGGCCGTGCGTCACCTCTCTGCCGCCGGCAACGTTCAGCGTAAAGTCTTCGCCGTCACGCGGCAATGGGCCAATGCCGAAATCCGGCAGGCGCAAAAGATGTGCGGCGCGGAGCGTGTGATAGCGTCCATAACGCCATTGGC
>JBOHQZ010000509.1:0-5155 GCA_050732275.1 bacterium | reverse complement strand
ATAGCGCCAAGCAACGGACGGGTGTCATTTTTCAAGTATTGGAGCGAAAATCAGTTTGTGAATGCCGGCGAAGAAGTGTTGACTTATGAATGCCTGGTGTCACGGTGCCCCAGGTATTGGGTTATCACGCCTACGGGCGTTCGAATTATTGAAGAAGGAAGAATATGCGGATGCGGCGCGAGTAGCGATCCAAACAACGCTGGAGGCCGAGAGCAAGCTGAAAAACAACTGCGAAGAGGTGGCAGCAAGGTCATATACGCTTTGCCATGGTAGTGGCGGCAACGCTGAATTATTTCTCGAAGCCTACAAGATCTTCGGCAATGAAAAATACTTGCTACTCGCCGAAAAGGTTGCTTTGCAAACTTTGGCGCACGGAAAAATGAACCATGGGTACATTTCTGGCTATGGGCGTGCGGGCACTCAAAAGGATCTTTCGTTATTCATGGGTAAAGCCGGCGTGGGGTACTTTTATCTGCGAGTGTTTGCGCAAGAGAATCGCACAAAAGATATTTCGGCGAACGATTTTTGTATTGGAAAAGCTGTTGCCGCAAGTGATGATCAACTATTTTGAGAAGCCAACCTCACCTGATTGTGCTGAAAGCGGGTCATTTTCGGCATTTCTAAAGGAACTGGTTCTACCAATGCTGGCACCAAGAGAACGCGAGATTGTTTTAGACGTCTTCACTTTGGAATTGGAAAAATGGAGTATGGATCAATCTATTCTTAGCAATGCCCTTTTGAATATAAAGGCGATTTTATGTGCTGAACAGGCACAGAGACTAATAGAAAATCAATGTGAGGATTTTCACAATCTCCATCTGATATTGGATTCGGACGTCAAAATCATCTTAACAAGCTGGAAGTGGACATCTTCTCAAGAAACCGATTGGCTTATTAATTTCAATTCGGATACGGAAGTTCATGCTGTGTTGTTGAAGACTGATCCGGAAAACAGAGTGATTGAGAGTGGATTGTCGACTTTTAGCCATGCTGTCTTGAGCTGTTTTTATGAGAAAACGCGAATCGACAACGCGATCAAACACATTAGCGATCTCTTTGAAGTCGCACCCAATGAAGAAGCCGCGATTATAAAGGCAACGGTCGAGCAAATCAAAGAAGCCGTTTTGGCCGGAATTTTGATCATTCAATAGAAGTCACATCGCTTACTCTCTAGCGCCTTTGTTGAACTTTGGATAAACCACTTTTTATAAAGCGGTCATCATTATTATAGTATTGTATTTTTACGTTCAGACAGATTTTCAGGATTCATCCCCAAGTGAAAATCAAGCCTCAAGCTTTCACCCCTCCGAAAAAAATCACCTTAACCCGGCAAATATCTTTGCACTTTCATGCCTCTGTCGGTATAGTAAAAAATAGCTTAGTCAACAAGGTGCATTTTGTTCCCCAACCCTATCCGCGCAGGTTGGATTGATTTGATTGAAGCCGCGTGAAAGGTCAACGCCATGGATGTCGTAAAGATATTGGACGAAAAATACGAGCTGGTACGTGAAATCAGGCGAGGCGGGTTTGGCGTCGTTTATTATGGCCGTGATCGTTTGTTCGGCAAGCCGGTTGCCATTAAAGCGATTTCGCCGGATTTGCTCGGCGAAGCCAAGTATGTCGATATGTTCCAGGCGGAATCGCTTTCAGTCGCGCGCCTGAACCATCACAACATTGTCCGGCTCTATGATATCAAGCGCACGGAAGACGGCCAGTTTTATATAATAATGGAGTACATTGACGGCGCCGATTTAGGCAAGCTGATCAGCGCCGGCCGCAAAGGCGCCGTCACACTGCCGTTTCACCTCGGCGCCTATATCGTGGCGCAAAGCTGCGCCGGCCTGGATTATGCCCACGCCCGCCGCGATCCGGATACCCACCAGCCTTTGAATATCGTCCATCAAGACATCTCGCCGAGCAATATCATGATCAACCGGTTGGGCGAAGTCAAGCTCATTGATTTCGGCATGGCCGGCGCGCGGCGGCGCTCAACCTCTCAACGCGGCCGCAAACGGGAGGTTCTGCTGCAAGGCAAAATTTCCTACATCGCGCCGGAGCAGCTCAACGGAACGAAAGGGATCGATCGCCGCTCCGATATATTTGCGCTCGGCTTGGTGCTCTACGAAGTCTTGACGAGTGAACGTTTATTTCCAAATGAGAATCCGGCGGAGATCGTCGAAAAGCTCGAGGCCGGCGCCTGGAATTTTGCCGAGCTGGCGGCGAAAGCAGTGCCGGAAGCGTTGCAGCTCATCGTGCAGCGCGCCGTGCAGCAACATCCGGAAAGCCGCTATCAAACCGCCAATCAAATGTATCTCGATCTGATGACCTATCTCGCCACGCAAGCGCCTGGACCCGATCTCTCGAACGAACTGGGACGCTTGGTGCAAAGCATCGCGCCGGTTGAAAAGCACGCTAGCGAAGAGCACTTGGAAGAAGTGTCGGCGGATACGCTGCGCCATTTGTACAAGCAGACTGATCCCGGCAACGGCATATTACCCGAGCCGTCGCCGAAGCCGGAAGCGGAAGTCATCGTCGATGCCATCGCCATCGAGTCGGTCCCGGAAAGCGAAGTATATGTCGAAAAAGAAACGCGGCAGCAGAACGGCAATCAAATCAGCCATCGTATTGAAACGGTGCGTGAGGAGAAATATTACCAGCAGCCCGAACCGCAGCATTCCGGCCCTGCCGCGTTTGAAGAGCCAATTAAAAAATCGGAGCCACCTTCCTCCGAGCCGCAGATTCAGGATGTTCCGTACTATCGGGTGATTGAAGAAGACGAAGAAGACGAGGAGGAAATCCGCACCATTATCGACGTGATTCGTCTGTCGACGCGCTCGCACAAAAAAGCGATTTTGGCAACGCTGGGAGGGCTGGTGGCGGCTTTTCTGTTGTTCAGTTTTCTCGACACGACAATGCAATGGACGAGCTACGGCACCGGCCTTTACAATTGGTTCTTTCCGCCGGCCATCCGCATCGTCTCTTTTCCGCCCAATGCGCAGGTTTATTTGGACGACAAGCTACAGCCGCAAAACACGCCGCTGGCGATCGACAAAATTTCGCCCGGCGTTCACAAGCTCACGTTGTTGTTGCCGCGCTTCGATCCGATCGTGCGTTCCATCCAGGTGCCGCCCAAAGGCCAGGCCGTGGTGCAGGGCGAAGCCTCTCCCGAGGAAGGCCAGCCGTATGTTTTCCGATTTAAAACCACGCTGGAGCTTTCTTCCAAACCGCCGGGCGCCGATGTTTACCTGAACGGGATCAAATACACCCAACCAACGCCCTGCCGCGTCGTTTGGGAAGTCGGCAACCCGCTGCAGATTGAGATGGACCGGCCCGGGTTTGCGCGATTAGCCGGATTCACGTTCAATTCGCTGGAAGGCGTGGAAACCATCGAAGACCGCCGGCTCTGGAGTTTTCAACGCATCGAGCAAGACCGCGAACATTTTGCAGTGACCGGCACATTTGCCAAAGCCATTGTTTTGAAATCGACGCCGACGAACGCCGAGATTTACCTCGACGGCAGCGATCGGCCGGTCGGCGTGACGGGATTTACCAACCGTTTGCTGTTGACGCTGGGGACGCACACCGTTTCACTGCAAAAGAAAGATTATCTGCCCAAAAATTTCACGCTCCAGCTCGAAGAAAATTCGCCGGAGGAATATCACGAAACGCTTTCGCGTGTCGTGAGAATTATTGCGCGTGACGCCGCCAGCGGCAGCGACCGGGACATCGGCGCTACGGTCTCGCAGCTCGTGGCCGAAAACAACACCACGCGGGTTCGCGCTACGACGCCGTGCGAGTTTACTTTGCAGCCGGCCAAATACACGGCCCTGTTGAGAAAAGACGGATACCGCGATCTGCAATTGGTTATTCCGGCGGCGGGAACGGTCGTCATTGGCCGCATGGAGCGCTCGCAAGTGGCGACCGAGATTCTGGTTCTCGACGAAGTCAGCGGCGAGCCGGTACAAAATGCGCAGGTGCGCTATCGCCCGCTGTCCTCGGAAAAACGCGAGATGTCCGCCGGCGACACCGATGAAGCGGGCATTGCTGCCAAAGAATTAGCCCCGGGGGAATATCGTTTCAGCGTGAAAAAAAGCGGTTATCGCGAGACTACCCAAGATTTCTCGGTCACGGCTAACCGCAAGAATCAGTTGATTATCAAAATGCAGGCGTTGTGAGTAGGAGCCGGTTGCCGGCTGATCACGGCCGGCGATTGTTATTAATTCGCTTTTAGGTCAATACCCCAAAGGACAATCGGGTCACAGTTCTAAAGGAAGAGAATTTGGTCGATGCCTAAGCTCATCCTCAAACGCAAGGCGGAAGTTTTAAAGGAATACCCTCTCAAAGGCGCCAACTCCGCTTTTACTATCGGCTCGGAGCCGGGAAACGACGTCGTCGTGCCGGACAAGCTGGTTTCGATGACGCATTTTCAGATCGAGCAACAGGGCGACAAGTTTTTTGTGCGCGATCTCAAGAGCGCTTTTGGAACCTACGTCAACGGCACCAAGATCGGCAGCGTCAAGGAAATTCACGACGGCGACGTCATTCAGATTGGCGAGCACACGCTGATGTTTAAAAACGGCGACGCGCGCGACAATGGCGCCGGCGTCAGCCAATCAATCACTGAATTTTTCAGCGAGGTCAAAGACGCCGTCATCAGCGCTGTTGACAATGAAGCGGGCAAACCGCGGCCATTGGAGGAACCATCCGTTTTCGGCGCGTCGCCAGCGCAAGAAAGATCGTACGCCAAAAACAACCCGGGCAAACAAGCGCGGCCGGCCGGCGGCAATCGCCACGCCGAGGAAGAGATCGAGATTGAAGATTTGGAAAAAGAGTTCTCCGAAGCGTTGGGCAAAAACAACATGGCGGAAGCTTCGCCCTCGTCCGGCGCCGCAGCCGGCATTTATGAAAAATCGCCGTACTATCTTCTCGCCATTCACGGCCCCTACACCGGGAAAAAATATCAGCTCAACTTCGGCGAGACTAAAATCGGGCGCGACGGCAGGCTGAACGACATCGTGATTCGCCAAAATAAAAGGGGGCAAGTCGATCCGAGCATTTCGCGCCGGCACGCCACCATCTCGTATCACAACGGCAAATTTTCCCTGACGGACAAACGCAGCCAGAGCCGCACCTTTCTCAATCAGCAAAAGCTGGC
>JBOHQZ010000508.1:0-5157 GCA_050732275.1 bacterium | reverse complement strand
GTGGCCGGAGTTGGCAATGTGTTCATGCAAGATGATGCCTTCGGCGTGGAGGTGGTGAAAAGGCTTTTGAACAAAGGCCAGAGCGAAGGAGTAGAAATTTACGACGTTGGCATTGGCGGCTTGAAATTGGCTTACGATCTGATGCGAGGTTATGACGCGCTGATCCTGATCGACGCCTCAAAACGCGGCGGCAAGCCCGGCACGCTTTACGTGATCGAACCGCAGGAGGAAGAGATTAATTCTGATCTGCAGCAGGGCGGCACCATCGACCCGCACGGCGCCGATCCGATCATGGTCCTCAGGTTCGTCAAGGCCCTGGGAGCGTGGCCGCCAAAAGTTTTGATCGTCGGCTGCGAGCCGGCAACCGTAAACGATTTCGAAATGGGACTCAGCGCCCCCGTCAACGCCGCAATTGATCAGGCGGTCAAATTAGTTGAAACCACCATTGCAGAAATTCAAAACGTAAATTGAGCAATGTAGCGCAGGCTTCCAGTTGGCAAGATATTTTTTAACGAACAGGTTGCGAATTGCTATGACCGAATTGATCACCCAAGACAACATCACACAAGTTCGCCTGAACGCTGAGCTGGCGTATCGGGCCAACGGCAACGCGCAAAATCACGCCGCTCAGCATGAGCTTGACGACCTCAACCAGCAGAGCCAAAAAATCGAAGAGTTAATGACGAGGATCGAGGCGTTCCCCGATCCTGAGGCGCGCGCTTTGATGCAAGAAAGCGTGCAGGCGCTCCTGACGTTTTATGGCGAGGGCTTGGCGAGAATTCTCCGCCTCGTCACGGAAGCCGAAGCGCCGTCACAAAAAATCCATGACGCGTTGATTCATGACAGCTTCGTCGGCGGACTTCTGCTCATTCATGATCTTTATCCGGTGCCTCTTGAAACACGCATCAACGAAGCGCTGCAAAAAGTCCGCCCATACATGGATACGCACGGCGGCAATGTCGAGCTGGTGAGCCTTGAAAATGGCGTGGCGAAATTGCGGCTGCAGGGGAGCTGCAACGGCTGTGCTTCTTCCGCCGCAACATTGGAGTTGGCGATCAAGCAGGCAATTGAGGAAGCCTGCCCGGATCTCATCGGCCTTGAGGTCGAAGGCGTCGTCGCACCGCCGGAGCCCAAGAAACTTTTTAAGATTTTGAACCAGCCTCAGCAAGCGCCAACACCGCGCGCCAGATCCGGATGGACGCCCATCGAAAGTGTAGCGCAATTCGGGAGCGGTATGATCAAGATTGTTGACACCGCGGGAATTGCATTGCTCTTATGCAAGGTCAATGAGAATCTCTACGCGTATCGCAATGCCTGCGCCGCCTGCGACATGCCTTTCGATGTGGACGCTTTGAAAGATGGTCTGCTCAGTTGCCGGCTGGGTCATCGTTACGACGTACAACGCGCCGGAATTTGCACGGATGATCCGGATATTCATCTCAATCCGTTCCCGCTCATTGTAGAAGATGGCATGGTAAAAGTGGCGCTGGGATAGCAAAAAAATTTAAATCATTTTGACCTCAATTATTTTAACTTTATGTTTTCTACCCGGCATGGCAACTTTACTTTCCATCATTTTCTTGGGATTCTTCCTCGGCATGCGCCACGCTACCGATGCGGATCATGTCATCGCCGTGACCACCATCGTTAGCCGGCAGCGCACGATTCGCGGCGCAGCGCTTATCGGAATTTTGTGGGGACTCGGCCATACCCTCACCATCATCTTGGTTGGCGGCGCCATGATCATCTTCAGTGTCGTAATCTCTCCTCGCCTCGGCCTCTCGCTCGAGCTTGGCGTCGCTCTCATGTTGATCATTCTGGGATTTTTGAATCTCAAAGGCATCACCCGTTGGATCAGCGAGACCTTCAGTGCGAGTCAAGGACGCAAAAGTGAAATCCACCACGCCCATCCTCACAGTCACGGCGATTATGTTCATAGCCACGTTCACAGCCACAACCCGGAAGAACACGGCCATCGCGAAGATGAAACACCGCAAGGATGGCTCGACCGCACGTTCGGCAAACTCGGGATCTATCAAGTCATTCGCCCTATTATTATCGGCGTCGTACACGGCCTTGCAGGTTCAGCGGCGTTGGCGCTGCTCGTCTTGCCGGTAATTCACGATCCCCTCTGGGCTATTGCATATCTTCTCGTTTTCGGTTTGGGAACGATAGCCGGAATGGCGTTGATCACCACCGCCATCGCGTTGCCGTTTGCTTATACGGCCAACTGGTCGGTGAAAATCAATCGCTACCTGGGCGTGGCGTCCGGCCTGTTGAGCTTGGGGTTCGGCCTTTTTCTCGTTTACCAGATCGGCTTTGTCGAGGGGCTTTTCAAATAATGCGTAAAACGTAAATACGCGTTGCTTTTTACGTTTTATTTTTTACGTTTTATAGTTATGAATCGTGAACGCGCAAAATTGATCGTTCGAGGCGCCGTGCAAGGCGTTGGCTTTCGCCCCTTCGTTTATCGACTGGCGACGGCGCTCGATCTCGATGGCTGGGTGTCCAATTCGGCGCAAGGCGTATGCATCGAAGTGGAAGGCGCGCACGAAACGCTTGAAAATTTTTTGCTCCGACTCGAAAAAGAAAAGCCCTCTCTCGCCGTTATTCAAAGTCTCGAAGCTTCATTTCTTGATCCCATTGGTTACAAAGGCTTCACCATCCGCCCCAGCGATGAGAAAGGCAACAAAATCGTCGCCATCTCGCCGGACGTTACGACTTGCTCCGATTGCCGGCGTGAAATTTTTGATCCCAACAATCGACGCTATCTTTATCCGTTCACGAACTGCACCAACTGCGGCCCGCGTTTTACGATCATCGAATCGTTGCCTTATGATCGCCCCAACACCACGATGAAAAGGTTTGCGATGTGAGCGGCGTGCCAAAAGGAATATGACGACCCGCGGGACCGGCGTTTTCATGCGCAGCCGAACGCTTGTCCGAATTGCGGCCCGCATCTGGAATTGTGGGATCATAAAGGAAATATCGTGGCGAAATATCACGACGCTTTGTTGCAGGCGGCAGTCGTTCGAGACGGAAAGATTCTCGCGCTCAAAGGTATCGGCGGCTTTCAATTGCTCGTCGATGGCCGCAACGAAGATGCAGTCACGCGGCTGCGAAAACGCAAACAACGTGAGGAAAAGTCTCTCGCGTTGATGCATCCCTCGCTCAAACCGATCCGCGCTGATTGCCGTCTTTCTGCTCTTGAAGAACGCCTGCTACTCTCTCCCGAATCGCCAATTGTTCTTTTAGAGCGCGAACCCGAATTCTTTCATCCACAATCCACGATCCGTAATCCGCAATCCGCAATCGCCCCCGGCAATCCTTATCTCGGCGTGATGCTTCCCTGCTCGCCGTTGCACCATCTCCTGCTGCGCGAGTTGGAATTTCCGATTGTGGCGACCAGCGGCAATCTCAGCGATGAGCCGATTTGCATTGATGAGCACGAAGCGGTGAAGCGGCTCGGCGCTGTTGCCGATGCCTTTCTCGTGCATGACCGGCCCATCGTTCGCCACGTGGATGATTCCGTCGCGCGCGTGATGCTCGGCCGCGAGCAAATGTTGCGTCGCGCGCGGGGATATGCACCGCTGCCGATTCACTTGCAAGAAACACTTCCGAAAATTTTGGCAGTTGGCGCGCATCTTAAAAACACCGTTGCTCTTAGTGTTGGAAATGAGATCTTTATCAGCCAACATATCGGCGATCTCGAAACGAAAGAAGCCCATTCCGCCTTTCTCAAAGTTATTGGTGATTTCCAGCGTTTGTATGAAACCACGCCGGAGTGTGTCGCCTGCGATTTGCATCCTGATTATCTTTCCACGAAATATGCGCAAGAATTGGGAACGCCGGTTATCCCGGTGCAACACCATTTCGCGCATGTCATGTCGTGCATGGCGGAAAATGAATTGCAACCGCCGGCGCTCGGCATTTTTTATGAAATTTTCGGCGAGAACGTATTTGAGCAAAAAGATTTGATTCCAGTTCAAGATTTTTCCAAAAGTGAATTGTTGCTGTTGCAACAAATGCTGGAGAAAGGCCTCAATGCGCCCATCACCACCAGCGCGGGAAGATTGTTTGATGCTGTCGCCGCGATAGTCGGTTTGCGACAACAGGTGAGTTTTGAAGGTCAAGCTGCGATGGAACTGGAATTTGCCATTGGCGAAGAGCGTACGGAAGAAGCATATCCATTTCGAGTTTCGGATTGTGGCTTTGGGGTTGATGCACCTCCGGCAACGAACAATCGTTCCGCAATCCGCAACCCGCAATCCGCAATCGTTATTGATTGGCAACCAATGATTTTGAAAATCTTGAAAGACGTTCAACGCGGGCAAGCCATCGGAGTCATTTCAACAAAATTTCACAACACGCTGGCAGAAATTATTGTTGATCTCGCGCGTAAGATTGGAGAAAAAAGAATTGTGTTGACAGGAGGATGTTTTCAAAATAAATATCTAACCGAGCGAACGGTGCGACGGTTGATGGATGAAGGCTTCAAACCATATTGGCATCAACGCGTCCCGCCGAATGATGGCGGCATCGCGCTCGGGCAGGTGATGGCGGCGGTGTTGGAGATAAGGAAAAGTGAGATGATTACATGAAACTCCTCGCGAATCTCTTGGTCGGTTTGGTGGCGCTGAGTCATCTCGGGTTTCTCGTTCTGGAGATGTTCTTTTGGGATCACCCGATCGGCCAAAAGCTCTTCAATATGACTCCCGAAGTTTCCGCTTCTTCAGCAGCGCTTGCGGCCAATCAAGGACTTTACAACGGCTTTTTGGCCGCCGGACTCGTTTGGGCGCTTTGGTCGGGACGGCGCGATTTGAAGATGTTCTTTCTTTGCTGCGTGATCATTGCCGGCCTGTTCGGCGGGGTCACGGCAAAGGCATCGATAATTTTTACTCAGGCATTGCCTGCGTTCATTGCCCTGATCGCCGTGCTCGTTGCGGATAAAAGAAATCCCTAAAAGGAAATGGCCCACGTCACGCGTTACATTTTACGCATTACGTTTTAGAATACCATTTTCACGGAGAACCACCATGTGTCTCGCTATCCCCGGCCAAGTCATGGAGATTCAAGAAGTCGAAGGCGTCAAAATGGGCAGGACTAATTTCGGCGGCATTGTCAAGCGCGTCTGCCTGGAATACACGCCGGAGGTGC
>JBOHQZ010000507.1:0-5159 GCA_050732275.1 bacterium | reverse complement strand
CCCATAATTGACCGAGACGCGAGAATTTCACCAAGCCGTGCGCGGTACGCGTTTGCTCATCGTCGAGGACATAACTCATGGCGGTGGCGAGCCAGTCGGGGCGCAGGATGACGATGTCGCGCAGAGCAGGGTCGTTTTCGTAATGCGTGAGATGACCGAGGCGGTGCGAGATGATGATAAAGAGGCGCGCGATTTCATCGTCCATCTTGTGGCCGCGGCAGATGGCGAGGACTTCATCCAAAGGCAGATAGGGAACGCCCTTCGCTTGCAGGGTTTGACGGACATCGGCGAAACTTTTCGGCACGGAGCGTCCCACTTCAGGCAGGCTGGCGGCGACGCGGGCAATGGCGAGTTTGAGCTCTGCGATGCCTTTGCGGTTGCCATGTTCATCGGGCTTGCTGTCCACGAAGAAAAAGTCAACGATGGTTTCCTTGCCGAACAAGTCCCACAATTCCTGACGGTCAATATCGGGCTGGCGCTGTTGCGGACCGCCGTGCGTGGCGACGACGATGATCCTGGCGCTTGGCTCGCGGCGCTTGACCAGTTGAATCCATTCCTTGACAAAGCCCTGCTGCGGCCCTTCGCGCGGCTTCCACACCACGAGATAGACCGCCGGCGCGCTGAAGAACAACTGGTGCGTGGGGCGGTAAACGCGCTGGCCGCCGAAATCCCAGCCGTTGAGGGTGATCTCCCTTTTGCTATCTGAATCGGTGACTTTGACAGGCTTGATCTCGATGCCGTGCGTGGTCGGGCGGCCTTCCTCCCACGGGTCGCCGCGCAACGCACCGAGCAGGCAACTCTTGCCCACTTCGCCTTCGCCAATAAGGATGAGTTTGGCTTCGTTGAGCGTGATTTGTGCGGCGGCTTTGGCGCGCAAATAGGTTTTGACGCCATAGAGACCTTGTTTGTAGGCCGCAGCGAGTTCGGGGTTGAGGGGGTTGAAATGGAGGTCGAGTTCTTTCAAATGCTCAAGTTGGACGAGAGTGGTGGGAAAGTCTGTCAATTGGTTGTATCGAAGATTCAGCTGCTGCAACCGTGTAAGTTGTCCCAGCGACTCTGGCAGTGCCGTTAGTTGGTTTGCGGAGAGTTTTAGCGACTGCAACTGCGTGAGTTGTCCCAACGACTCTGGCAGTCCCGTCAGTTGGTTGTTGGAGAGATTTAGTGACTGCAACTGCGTGAGTTGGCCCAGCCACTTTGGCAGTGCTGTCAGTTCATTGATTGAGAGATTCAGCGATCGCAAGTGTGTGAGTTGGCATAGCGACTCAGGCACTTTAGTGAGTTTTATCCCGCTGAGACTAAGTTTATCTGTCCCTTTACGTTGCGCTACTTCGATTTTCTTTTCTGCTTCGCGATAGGCCTGGTCACGTGCCATAGCCGTCTTCTTTCTGGTTTATGTGAAATTGACCGGTCACTCGAAGTGACCGGTCAATAAATGTCGTAAAAACTTTCAAGAAATGCGCGAATAATTTACATCTAACTTTGACACCGGCCACATAGATATAGCCGCTATCCAATTCGCTCGCCATGTCAGGAATTAACTGCCTTAAGTTTTTCTTGTAGGCCTCACCCCGCCACAATTTCATCAATAAAGCACGCGCTTCTTCATTGGTGTGGACATTGTCGTTTTCATCAATTAGCAGCATGGCGACGTCGTTGGCATTTTCGGTTATGGCGATGAAATACTTGTCACCATCTTCGTGCTTCGATTGGATATATTCCTCAATATGCTCTTGCAACTCATATTCAAAGAGCGCTTGAGCGAATGCGCCATCTTCAAGCAGCGCTTCCTTCAAATTTTTTTCGATTATCTTTTTGCGCATCTTTTGCTAAATCTTACCATTTGGTTAAATGACTAAGCTTCATTTCTCCGTGCGCCAACCAACTCCCGGCGTCCAAATTTTTTTGAATGTTTGTTTCTCGACCAGGCTCAATGTTGGCGGCATCAGAAATTTCCGAATTGTTTCAATGACCGCGCCAAAATCGGCATGGCTCGGCTGGAGCCGGTTTTTATTTAAAAATCCCTGCCACTGTTTCTGTTTAATTGCATCTTCGGCAAACTGTGCCGTCAAGGCGACTGGAACCGTAGTGGGCACCACAGTTTTCCGCCGTTTAAATGTCGCAGCGATGGCGCGGCAGAGCGTTTCGCCGTCAAAATGAAATGTGCTGGCTAAAGTAGAGATGTCGAAAAAATCCTTCATGCGGGTGTTAGTGATACCGAGCGTCACGAGCGCATGAAATTTTTCCGCGATCATGGCTTCGCGTGAATAAGCTTTAAGGCGAGGCGTGGGAAAATCAAGCAGCGAGGGAAATTCTACTAATTTCGGTGCCGGTGTCACTGCATCCCCAAAGCCCACATCGACCTGAAGCACGCCTTTTATTTCTCCAAGGCGGTACGCGAAACGAATGCGTACGCCAATATATTCTGCCTGCTCACGAATCTGCTCTCCACGAACGGTGTCCGGCAAAAACATGATGCCGTCTGGCGGTTCGACCGGCTGTTGGCAAATATTGCGGAAAATGTTTTCTAATTCGGGGATTGCAACAGCGCCATACCGAAGTAAATCCAGATCGCGTGTCGTCCGGTGCGGCGATTCGGTCCATAAATAAAATAATTGCGCTCCTTTCAGGACAAATTCTTTGGCATACGGCGATTGACTCAAGCGATAGAGCAATCGCTCGACCGCATAACGGGGAATAACTAAATTGAAACTTTCCCCTAGCTCGTGTGCTCGATTGTAAAGCCGTTGACGCACCGAGGCGGAAACATTTTTTATGGCGCGTTGTTTCTTCATGCCACTAATGCTTCCAGATAGGGGCGCATAACGTTAGCGACGCGACAAATCTTGCCGTAGCGCCAGAGTTCATCCATTGTGAATCGCCGCTCGCGCCAACCTTCCCGCAGCGCCTCCAGCGCTACATCAAGTCCGATTTTGTTGCGGTACTTAAAGCAGTCGGCCACTGTTTTGGCCACATTGTAGACCCGTACTTTCACGCCCTCGATTTTATGCTCTTCAACGCCAGCTTCCAAGGCCGGGCCGGAAAAACGGACAATTCGCAAGGGAATGCTGCTTTCCCTTGGTCGCCAAGCTTTGCGATCAATCGCCATCCAAATTTCAAATGGCAATTGGGTCGTCAGGTCGTGAAACTGCAAAGCCGACAGCAAACAGACGACTCCATGCGGAACGCGTTTGCACGCTTCCGCTATTGTTCGATGTTCGGTCGGTTCGAAATCCGCAAGACTGTAGAGGCCATATCCCAATCGCCGCACAATGCCTTGTTCATGAAGTTTTCTCAGGTATTCGCGCGAGATTCCCATGGCTGCAATTTCGCCTGAGCGAGCGATGCCCTTTCGGCGAAGCGCCTGAACAATTTGCTCTGTCTTGGTAGACATAAAAGGTTTTTATAAGATAGTTGACAAAACATTGTCAAATATAATTATTTGACAAGTTTTTGTCAACAACATTTTCAAATATCTTTAAAGATAAAACATCTCCTCCGCCGGTCGCAACGGCCGATTCAACCACAGCGGCCTTCTCAACCCATTTGGCCCCGGCGCGGGGCGCGCCATCTTCAACCATTCTCGATAAATCTCAAATGATTTCTGCGTATCAACAAACACATCGCCGTAACGATCTTCCGCATGCGCTTTTTCGATGCGCACTTTCTGATGCCAGCAGTGCATGCCACTGATGGGATCGGGATGCACCGGAAACGTGATGTTCTGATGCACGCCGCCGTCGCTCCAGAAAATTCTGGATGAATCGGGATCACTGCTTTTGTAGGGTCGAATTGTATCGAGAGTTTTCATTTGCCATTGTTGTCCTAGGTCCGAAGTCCGAGGTCGTTGGTCCGAGGTCCGAAGTTCGAGGTCACTGGTCACTGATAACTGATCACTGGTTACTGTTTTTACTTCCACCAAGGAAGTGGCCCACCGATTCCCCGGCGCATCTTGCGGGCGGCGCCAGCGGCCGAGGTGATGCGAGCAGGCGACGACGCCGGGCTTGATGCCTTCGGTCACCCACACGCGATCGACGAAATAACCGATGTCGGTGGAGACTCGCAATAAATCGCCGGTTTGAATGCCGAGTTTTTTCGCATCGGAGGTATGCATCCAAATCGGATTGCGGTTGGAAATTTCATAGAGCCACTTCGCATTGCCGGAGCGCGAGTGAATGAGTGTCGGCAGGCGGAACGTCGGCACGAGCGGAAACTCGCCTTTGCTGCGATCCAAATTTTCCGGATGCACATGGCTTTTGATGTAGGTGGGAATTTTGTATTCCGGCCAGCCCCAATCCACCAGCGTCTGCGAGAAAAATTCCTGCTTGCGTGCAGGTGTTGGAAAGCCTTCGCACGCAGCGCCATTCACCATCACCCCTATATTTTTACCAGCTTTTTTGATTAACCCGGTTTGCGCATCGGTTTCTGCGCCTTGTAAATCAGCCGAAGGTATCTGGCGCAGATGTTTGTTGTACGACGTTTGCTCCACTTCAAACGCGCCGAATTTGCGCATGTATTCGAGCGGCGTCAAACCGTGCTCGGCGGCTTTTTCCGGCAAACCGGGCGTGCGCTCGAAAATATATTGATAGTATTCGTCAATGTTGATTTTCTCGCCGGGACGATACGGCGAGATGAAATGTTGTTTGATGCCGAGACTGCCGTCGGGGTCGATGCGCCATGACAGCTCGATCCAAAATTCATCTTCTTCCCACACTTCGCCGGGATTCGCTTCGTAGGTGAATTGCACGGGCTTGCCCATTTTGCGCAAAGCCTCGCGCAGCACCGGCTGGCGAAAGGCGATCCACAAACCGGAATGCGTTTCGTAGCTGATGATATCGTGCCGCTCGCTGGCGTGCCCCATCGGCAAAACGTAATCGGCAAAATATGCTGTCTCATTCCAAGTTGGCGTTAACGCCGCATGCAAGCCGATCTTGTTCTCATCCGACAGCGCTTCAATCCACGAGAAGCCGTCGGGGTACGTCCACACCGGATTGAAGACGCGCGTGAAATACGTATCGAGTTTGCCGCGGCCTTCTTTGAGAAAGTGGGGGAGGAGGAAACTCATCTCATAATGCGCCAACGGATACTCATTCGGAAAATGCAACGAGTTCCAAAATTTTTGTGCCGGCGGCTTGTTGGGAACATTCGGCTTGAATTTGTTC
>JBOHQZ010000506.1:0-5160 GCA_050732275.1 bacterium | reverse complement strand
CGCGCTTCGACGCCGAATGTCATGGCGCCAGCGGCGACGTTCAATTACAGTTTCAGATCCACGGATACCTCGCCGCCGGTTGTGTCGAATGTGCGCTTCGTCAACCCCACAACGATCGAGGTGCTTTTCAACGAGCCGGTGGGAGGCACGAGCGCACAAACCAAAGGCAATTACACCATCAACAACGGCATCGTCGTCAACAGTGCAACGCTGCTGGCTGATACGCGCACGGTCAACTTGACGACCAGCGCGCACGCTGCCGGCGAAACGTATACGCTCACGGTGAGCAACGTGTTGGATCGCGCTACTCCGGCCAATGTCATGCCGCAGGCACAGACTTTCAGCTACACCTATCAGGTTGAAGATCAACAGCCGCCGGAAGTCAACTCGGCGACGCTCACCGATCAGACGCACGTGCTGCTCGTCTTCAACGAGCCAATCACGGTCGCGTCGGCACAGAATGCCGGCAACTACGGCATTTCGGACGGCGTGCAAATTTTTGAAGCGCGGCTGGCCGGCAACGGTTTGGAAGTGACGTTGCTCACCTCGGTCCATCAATACAACAAGGACTACAATATCGTCATTCGCAATATCAAAGACCGTTCGCCCGCCGCGAATACGATTAATGCCGGAACGCTATTCACTTACTTTCTGTTTAACGAATCGGGCGACGACGACTCCGGCCTGAGCGTGAACGGCTTGAAACCGGCGCGTTACAACGTCGATAGTTTGCAGGTCGGTTCGGCCTATTACATCGATCGCCCGTATGTGGTTCGGCAGCTTCCCAATAGCAAGCATGGTTTGTTGTGGATCAAGACGGCCAGTGCGGATCGCAATGATACCGGTGAGCCGTTTATCGAGTTCACTTTGACACGCGAGTCAAACATCTACGTGGCTTACGACAGTCGCGCGCAACAGCCGCCGAATTGGCTGAGAAATTATTTTGCGCTGACCAACGAGTTCATCATGGTTTCGGAAAATAATGTCAAGCTCAATCTCTGGAAGCGGCATAGCCTGCCGGGGAGCGTGGTGCTCGGCGGCAATATGGCTGGCGGTGTGCAGGCGAGCACGAGCTTGAGTATGTACGTCGTTTTGGTGGAGGATGTGCAAGCGCCGCCCACGACAAATTCGCCGGCGCCGCAAAGCTTCGTGCTCTTTCAAAATTATCCGAACCCCTTTTCGGCGACGGGCAGCATTGGGGGAGTAAGCCAGACCACGATTCGATATTATTTGAAGGAGCAGCACCAGGTGGTGCTAACGGTTCATAATAAACTCGGCCAGGTGGTTCGCGAATTGAACAGTGGGTTGATGCCGGCGGGGTATCATAATCTGACCTGGGATGGACGCGACAACAGCGGTCAACCTTTGCCGAGCGGGAACTATCTCTGCACGCTGGAAGTGCGTGACGATTTCGCCAGCGCCGGATTAGCCATGTCGGCCTCGCTCAATCGCCAGACGAAGGTGATTACTTTGCTGAAGTAAAAACTCAGACTCTTTCTCATACTCTTGCTCGCTTTTGAGACTCTCCAAAACGCGTAGGAGAAAGAGCGAGAGCAGGAGCAGCTTAGGAGCGGCTTCACCACTGCAACAAGTTGAAAACCATTTTCCTCCTCCTCCACGGGAATGGGTCAGTCACATGACTCGTTCCCGTTTTATTTTCGGGGGTATAATTGTGCATGATTTAGCTTGATTTTTTAGCGCTATTTGTTAAATTGGTAAGTAGAGCAACTGCATAATCGAAAACTTTAAACTGTTTTCATTGTGACAAATCTGTACGGAGCAAGAAAATGTCTTTAAATTATTCCGAAGTTGAAGAAATCGCCATCGACAAAACACCGTTGCGTCAAGCAGCACATCAAGGTGAAGCTTCAACTGAAGCGCGCGATCTGTTGCTTCACATTGAAGAAGCGGCGGCCGGAGAAGACCGCAGCACTCTCAGCCGTTTGGTTGAAAATGTGAATTGGCGCAGCCGCCACCCTGATGATTTGATCCGGGTCATCCAGGCGTGCATATTTGTAGATATGGTGCTTTTGGCTAGGGAATTAGCTGGCGAGGGAAGGCGGCTGTTTCCAAATGATAAACGGATGGCGCAATGGGCTAGCGTTCTCGCCCCCCCCAAGATAATCGGTACTCGACCTGCAAGTGGAAATGCCATTGGTTTAGAGGCATCGCACCAATGGTTTCAAAACAACTCGTTTAAATACAAAGGTCAATGGATTGCTGTGCGTAATGGAGAACTTTTAGGAGTTGCACCAACACTCAAAGAACTTTATAACCAAATCGGACAGGACAAAAAAGCTCCTGATACAATCGTCGTGAAGGCGCTGTCTTAATGGCCAGATTTGATCAAATCCTTTTTGACAGTGGTTTTGTAACAGGCTCAACCCGTTATGATGACCACTATCAAGGTGACGAGAAACAGAACCGTATCGTTTTGACCATTACGCCGGAAAAAGCAAAATATCCCCCGATCAAAATGATCGTCGACACCGGTGCGCCATGGTGTATATTAGATCCGGATTTAGCAGAAGCTTGGGATTTGACCTCGGGAGCAGATGACGCTCCAATTACGAACCTCAATATACGCGGAGAAGCCCATCGGGGGCGTTTGACAAGAGCCAACATAATTCTCGAAGCAACGAATGGTGAAGACCTGACCGTGGAAGCAACCTTTTTTGTTCCCGAAGCGGATGAGGTGTGGAGCTATCCCAACTTTCTTGGCTTAAGCGGATTTCTCGATCGCATCCGCTTCGCCGTAGATGCTTCAGATAATGCTTTCTATTTTGGCCGGTTTGATGCGCCTCGTTGATTTGGATTGATCTTGCTTTTGTATATCCCGCTATGGGGCCAATAAGAAAAAACGCCTTACCCTATTCAATATACATCCCCCGGTCCCGCGATGAATTTCGATACCAGCCTTCTCGTGACGGCGAGGTTCTGTATTTCGAGTCTTCATTGTTATTCGACGGCGTGTTCGGCATTGCCTCGCCAAATTCTTGACGCGGTTGGCTGGCAGTTTTTCGTGTTGATTTTTGCGGCGTTTGATAAGAAGCGTCTTGGCCGTTCAGCGATTCATTCCACGCTCCATTCGACTCTTGATAAGAACGGCTTGCAGGCGACTGCGTTGCACGCGGTGCCCGCGCGCGGCCGTCGTCGCCATTTTTCGAATTTTTCAGCGTCTCTGCCGATTTGCGGCCGGCCTGATGAGTGGTTGCCGCTGTTGCTTTATGCAGATTTCTCACGGCTCCGGATACGAGATCGACAAAGCTTTTAGATTCACTGGCGCCGAGTCGCACCACCGGCAGCCGAATCGAGTTTTGGAGGCCGCTGCACGAGACTTGCAGCACTTTTTGCGCCGCGGTCATAATGGCAAATGATCCCGCCAACGCGCTGAGTAAGCTGGTTATAATGAAAAGCATTTTTTGGGATGGTTGGAACACGGCGTTGCTCAAAAGAAAAACGGCGCCGGCCAGAAGAACGAGTCCGGCAACGAGCTGCACCACATTGAATTTGCTCCCGGCTTCGATGGTTTCAACTTTGGCCAGCTCCAGGCTGCGCAAATTTGCCGAGGCAAAGGTTGTCGAGTATTGAAATATGCGGTGGGTGGTCACCACGAGGCGCTCTTGGCGCCGTAATAAAAACCCGAGCAAGCCAATATCTCCCAAGCTGGCTTCAATGATGCCAAGAATGCGCTCGCTTGCAAAAAGCTCCGGCGAGGGAGCGGCCTCTCTCTCGAATGCAGCTTGCCGCTTCCAAGTTTTTCTTTCCATGACTTCCCTCTCTTGAGACACAAGGCTATGCCTAAAAGGTTTAATGAGCATTATTGTGAGCGTTGAGCAAATTACACAAATGACCGATTCATCATCTCAAACCCTACAGCCGAGGGCTGCGTCCGCAGGGCATAACGCTCCAATACGTGAACCCGTATTATGAATCTACTTGCCAAGAGCGGGATTCGCAGACGAGAAATTTGCTATTCAGCCACCGCCAGCCGGCTCATCAGCTTGTGCAAGTGGGCAGCGATGGCCGAATGATTGGTGGGTGAGGAGAGACGCTGGGCAAATGCCGTGGCGTCGAGAAAGGTGAGCATGGTTTGACGGGTAATTTGCGGACGGTAGAGATATTCACGGTTTTTTCGATTCAGTTTGCTCTCCTCGATCGCGAAGGTTCCCAGGATCGTAAACTCGTGGCGCGGAGAAATCTGCCGACGGTCAAGCAAGCCGCGTTCGGTCATGGCGTCGAGTACGCGCTGCAAATCAATCGCGGTCAGTTGGGCGCTATCGACCTGCGCATAAATTGCCGAGCCGGTTGCTTCTTGCTTTTGCCAGAGCACCTTCATGACGTCGATCTCAAGCTCGGAGGGAATCACGGCGAGCGGTTGCGGCTTCGCGCCACCTAATTTTTCCGCCAGATATTTCATGCCGGCGCCGATCAAATTGCCGACGTTGAACAACGAAGGCGTTCCGGTTTGCTCGCGACGGAGGCGTTCACCGATGTGGTCGACGCGCGGCGAGAGGCTGCGAAGCTCGGATTGACTCAAACGCAGCGCCGATTTTTGCTGCAAACGGAAAAAGAGCAGTGTGGAGTCATATAATGATGGGTTTTGGATGAAAATATTTTCTATGAAACGCTGGCGACGCAGCCATTGTTCACGAGCTGATGGGGTTTCGCCGCGCAAAATCGCCGCGGCGTCTAAAGTATCACCCGGATTCTCTACTGTTGTTGTGACCAACGTGGAGTCCGGGCTTTGCTGAGCATGCAGAGAGGGGAAGGCCAAAAAGTTTAAGCCAATTAACAAGAAAAAGGCGGTTTTTTTTATCATGAGGTTATGAAAATTCTGTGCTGATACACAATCATTGCGACCAATTTATGGCCTCATAGCCAGAACTCCGCTTTAAATCCTTAAACACTTTTGCGATATGGACTGTTCCGTGCGCGTACCGTTATTTTTTGCTTGACTTTTCCCGACTTCACGAGTACATTAAAGCACGGGCGAAATGGACGAACGCGGAGAAACGCAAATATGCAGTTTTTATAAGACCGGCAATAGATTCAGACCTCGTCAAAGCCAGTTTAGGACTTGCGGTTTGAACCGCAGTTGACAAGGGTTTTGGGGCAAAAACGCTAATAATTGGACAAATCACCTTCGTTCAAACGCCC
>JBOHQZ010000505.1:0-5166 GCA_050732275.1 bacterium | reverse complement strand
AGCCCAAAGTCCACTTCGCCTTGGCAAATCCACTGCCGTCGGTATTGACCTTTACTTGGGTTTGATTATTTCCCAGCTTGCCGCCGCCGGAAAGAACGCGAAACGTGACGGCATGGTTTTTCACCGGGGTGCCGACCGCATCAAGAATTTCCACCACCAAACTATCCGCCAAAGCCGAACCGCGCGCGGCAGTTTGGTTATTGCCTTTGATCGCCGCTAGAGAATCCGGCGCCGCGGCGATGACAACGAAATTCGCCTGCAGCGTCCGATTGCCGTTGCTGCTGGTCCATTTCGCGGCAATCCTGGTGGTCTCACCGTAAACATTGCTCGCGGCGGCCCGTGCCCACGCCCGCCCGCTTGCGTCGGTCTGAGTTTGATAAATCTTGCCGGCGGGATTGTCGCCGTCAAGAAAATATCCGCCGCCTGCCGTAATGCTGAATGTAACCGTCTCACCGCTGTTCGGATTGTCATATTGATCGACGAGACCGGCGACGAGCGACATGGGCACAGCCTGACCAATTGAAACCATTTGCTCGTTGCCGCTGACGACAGCCAACTTGGCCGGCGCCGCAGCTTCGGCATTAGCGATACATGTATGCGGCGAACCGTCCAAGCCCGCCGCACGAATTTCCACGGCTTGTGTTCCGGTCACCGGGCCGAGCCTCCATCTAACTTTTGCTTCACCATTATTGTCCGTATTCACCGTGATGTTCTTTTGGCCGCCGACGGTGCCTTCGCCGTCGACAATCTCAAATTGCACCGGCGAACCACTCACGGCCACGCCGTTCGCGTCCATCACATGCGCGGTCAATTGCACCGGCAGATTGTTGCCCACAGTGCCGGTTTGGCCGCAGCCATTCGTGACCGCCAATTGTCTCGCAACGCCGTCACTCTGCGTTTTTGCTTGCACGATATTGGAAAGCGGACCGGCATTGTTCACTTCGTCAAAAAGCTTCAAAGCAAAATAATAGGTGGTGAAGCTATTCAATCCGGAAACGCTGACCTGCTGCTTTTGGCCGGAGGGCGCCGGCGCCGGAAGATTGGGCACGAGCATCGCAGTGGAAAAATTACTATTATTGATTGGCGCGGTGGAATAGCGGACTTCCAGGCGGGTGGCTTGGCCGTCAACGCCGTTGTCGCCGGTGGAAGTCCAATCGAGATTGACACTGTTCGTTGTGGAACCGGTCGAACGCAAATCGTTGACCGCCGCCGGACCGACCACATCGCCTTCAACCCACGTCACGGTAAAGTCGTCGATTTGGTTGTTCAATTCCTGGCCGTGAATAAACGCGCCGACGTACCAAGTATCGTTCTTGGGAAATTCTTTGGAAGCATCTCTCACCGTGCCATCAAGATGTCCATTGACGTAATAATCAAAATAAACGCCGTCGGGCTGATTGCGAATGTTTGCGGTGATCACATCGCCGGCAACCGGATTTGAAACGAGCTGGGAGGGGACGCGATCCACTTCTTTGCCTTCTCCCGGCGTGTATTCCCATGTGCCGTTTTTGATGATCCACAGCCACACTTCGAACCAGTTGGTGCGATGCCACAACCAATAACCGCTGCCATGTTGGTTGGGCTGATCGATCATCAACGCGTGCGCGGCTTCGCGGATCCCCAGCTCATCGGCGTTCCTGCCCCAGCGGTAAGTAACGGATTGGATTTTTCGGTTCGCGTCGTTGTAAACCGGCTGGAACACCGCGAGATAACGCCATTCGTGATCCGCCGCCGGCGTGACGTCCAGCTCGCCGTCGAGAATTTGCCAATAGCCCGGCTCGTACACCCAATCCGGCCCGATATCCGACCGGTTGAAATTATCGGTGACGCTGATCATATCGATGCCGTTCAGGCTCGTGTCCCATTTGAGCTGCAAATGCGGCGACAGCTTGAGCACGCGCCGGAGTGAATCAGCGTGAGGGGAAGAGCGTTGCGTGGCAGCATTTTGGATAGTTTGTGTCGTAGCCGATCCCGTTCCCAGCATGAGGACCACGGCAACGAGCATTAACAATTTGCGCATAAGTTGGCCTCCTTTTGATTAAAAGCAGAGTCGACTGCCTGAAGTTTTTCCAATCAACATCGAGAAAAATCGCTTCTATAAAAAGCAAAAGATATACCAGTGAGGAGCGTTTATCAAGATTAACAAACGGAAAGTTTTCCAGTAATTATTCTGTAACAAAGGTGTTGCACTTCGCCCCAAATTTATTTTTGTTTTGGACAATCTGTTTCAAGATTGAACAAAGTAAGAAGGGGTTGTAAGAAGAGGGATGTAGCCTAAATTTTTTTAAACCACTAAGGCACAAAAAAGAGCCTTCATCCTAACCGTGCAAACGAAGTGAGGGATATTTAATGAGAACCAGCCGTGAAAAATTTTCGCAGCCTTCTACGAGGAGTACTAAGATTACATCTTCCCCATATTTTATTGAGTAAATACATCCATGCGTCTAAATGCGCAGAATTATTTGAGACTTAAAATTCCCAATAATTTAAAACTAACCGAAGGCAGAACTTTTTCTGCAAGACGCGATAATGCAGCTATACATTCAGCGTAGTCATTGAGCCAATGGCTAGGCTTTTTTTAAATTTTGCACACCAACATTTTGCACACCAACGTTGTTTTTTGCACTCAAGGGATTGTGAAGGCAATTTGTTTTCATGGCTCAAGGTTGATGGGAGTAATCCCTAAGGGCGCAGCCTACCGAGAACGGACTCTCCATTTTATATACCCCTAAAATTTTTAAACACTTTCTACTGCCTTGGCGTTTCGTTGTTTGAGTTGTTCTCTGCTTTGCGCATCGCTGCATTAAATTTCCTGTCACGGATTGACGATAATTTGGCTGGACGGGGCTACGCAATAACGATATTAGCCGCATAGGGTTGATTTTATCGGCCCATATCGGACTAATCGTTACGGCATTTAATTCACTGCGGGCTCCACTTTTTAACTTGTGAGGAAAGTGATGAAAAGTGTTAACGATTCCTCCCGTGTCAATATGGAAATGAGAGCTTCTTTTTTTGCCGGCATTACAATTTGCACCATGCTGGCCGGGCTCCTATTTACCACAACTCTTTATGGACATTATCTGACGGGCGCATCCGTTAGAGCTGTTGCGCCTGCCGCGCCGGTTGGTCCGAACGGCTTGACAGCGAGGCTGTGAGCAACACGCGAATCGATCTCGCGTGGGCTGACAATTCAACCAACGAAAACGGCTTCAAAATCGAAATCAAAATTGGTGCATCCGGCACCTATACTCAGATTGCCACGACCGGCGCGAATGTAACGGCCTATTCGAGCACCGGCTTGGAGGCGAGCACCCAATATTTCTATCGCGTGCGCGCCTTCAACGCGAGCGGGAATTCATCTTATTCCAACGTTGCCGGCGACACGACGTTGCCGAATCCGCCGGCGACGCCGAGCGGCTTAGCCGCTACATCGATGAGCAACAGCCGAATCGATCTCTCATGGCAGGATAATGCTAACGATGAGGAGGTTTTTATCATCGAACGTAAAGCCACTGCGACCGGCGCTTATACGGAGATAGCGACGGCCGGCGCTAACATGACGAGTTATTCGAGCACCGGTTTGACCGCGAACACCAAATACTTCTATCGGGTGCTTGCTTATAACGCCGGCGGCAATTCGAGTTATTCAAATGAAGCGAGCGCGACGACACTGCCCGGTATACCGAAAGCCCCGAGCAGCTTGACCGCCACCACGGTGAGCAAAAACCAGCTTGCCCTCACGTGGGTGGAAAGCTCCATCAACGAAACCGGCTTCAAGATCGAGCGCAAGGCTGGAACAGCCGGCTCGTACGCCCAGATTGCAACGGTCGGCGCGAATGTGACGAGCTTTGCAGACAGCGGCTTGGCCACGAACACCCAATATTTCTATCGGGTGCGGGCTTATAATGCAGGCGGCCATTCGCTCTATTCCAACGTCGCGAATGCCACGACGCTGCCCAATCCCCCGGCAGCGCCGAGCAGCTTGACGGCTGCCAGCGTGAACGGCACGCAGATCGATCTCGCGTGGGCAGACAACGCCAACAATGAGAGTGGCTTCAAGATCGAGCGCAAGACCGGAGACGCCGGGGCGTATACTGAAATTGCCACGGTTGACTCCAACATCACGAGCTATTCGAACATAGGCTTAAATCCGAGTACTGAGTATTTTTATCGTGTGCGCGCTTACAACGCTGGTGGCAATTCGGACTATTCCAATGAGGCCGAGGCAATTACATTCAGCAATGACACCAATCTTGCGCTCAATAAACCCGTGAACGCTTCGAGCACGGATTCCACCAGCGCACCGAGCCGGGCTGTAGATGGCAATGACCTGACGTACTGGCGCAGCAGCCCCGTCAATGCCACCACTTCGACCGCGTGGTTGCGTGTGGAATTAAGCCCGAGTGCAGCGGTGATGATAGACCGCGCTGTTGTCAAATGGAACCAAAACTATTTTGCGAAAGAATATGAGTTTCAAGTCTCGGCCGACGGCACGAGCTGGACGACCGTTCACACCCACAACGTTGGCGCGCTCGGTATGCAAGAATTCTCGTTTGCGCCGACGCTGGCCAGATTCGTTCGCCTTTTCCTGAAGAAAAATGAGAAGTCCAATTACCGCATTATCGAGCTTGAAGTCTATGCCGGTTCCGGCGCCGCCAAGAGCATGAGCCATGACGTCACGCAAGGCAGGACAATAATTCCCGCGACTGTTACGCTCGCGCAAAACTATCCCAATCCATTTTCCGCGAACGGAACTTACGGCAAACCGGCGACAACGATTTCCTATTCGTTGCCCGAAGGAATGCATGTCACGCTCAAGGTCATTAATATTGCCGGCCAGGAAGTGGCGACCTTGGCAAACGGCCATCACGATCGCGGAATTTACCACGCCACTTTCAATGCTGTCAACTTGCCGAGCGGCGTTTATTTCTCGGTCTTGAAAGCTGGCGAGATGACGCAAGTGCGGCGGATGGTGCTTGCAAAATAACAATGTACTGCAAACGATTATTTTTTACTCTACTTTATTGGAGAATGCTCATGTTTATTACCATGGCCTTCGCTGGCTCGAGGCGGTATCGTTCATCAATTTTTCAAACTCTCGTTTGTGCCATTTTTCTAATGGTACTCATCTTGCAGGCCGGCCCGGCAACCGCGCAAGAATGC
>JBOHQZ010000504.1:0-5170 GCA_050732275.1 bacterium | reverse complement strand
GATAAGGCGGCGCTCCTCCTCACGCAACGTTTGGATGGCGCTGCGAATATCGTCCAACGGTTTGGCAATGCCGGCGTCAAATTGCGGTGAAAAGTTAAAAGCCTGAGAAACTTTGGTGACCAACAACTCGTTTGCGAGCAAGGCTTTCTCCCAACCTCTCTCGTCCGCTTTCAAACGCTGAATTTGCTCGGCGAGATAAGTGGCGTGGCGAATCTCGTATTCCGCTGCTTCCGCTTTCTCACGCGCCGTGTCGGCGGCATAGCGATTGGTGTTGAGAATGTTTTCAGCCTCGGCGAGCAGCGCCTGGCCTTTGCCAAACGTCAGCGGAGCAAATTTGTCAACTTTCACTTCCTGAGCTTTGACGATCAGACTGCGGACGCTGCCGATGACGCTGACTTTGATCGCCTGCAGCTCGGCGTCGCGGAGATAGCGCTCGGCTTCTTCGGCGCGTTTCTTGGCGCCGTTCATGTCGCCGGTTTCCAATTTGCGCATGGTGTCTTTAAACGCCTGGTCGCCGGGAAGATACAAATCCGCGGCATATTGCGGCGCGTTGGCTTTCAAAGATTGGTCGCGCGCCTGAATGAGCGACGTAAACGCCGCCTTGGCCACCTTGGCTGTTTGCACGACTTGGTCCATATCCGTATCGACTTCGCGCAACTTTCTGTCAATATCGCCAAGCCCGCGACCGCGTTTGAAATCTTGTTGCGCTTCGCCATAGCGCTTGATGGCGCGCGCAAAAACATCCGGCGACAACACATCTCCTTGTGTCGCTCTGGCCTGATTGATTTTTTCCTGCGTCTTGCCGAAAATTTGTTGCTGCAGCCGGTCGTCCGTTTTCTGCTGCGCGCGAATCAAAACCGGTATCGCGCCGAGAAACATCAGCGCCAACGAGAATGCAACGAGCTTTTTCATCAAATCCGTCCCTAGGTTTGTGGATAACATAAGATATTTAATGGTTGCATCTTAAAATAGAAAAAAAATTGGCGTGAAGCAAGCCTTAAAGTGAAGTCCGGCTTGCATTTGACAATTTTTTGCGCCATTAACTATGCCTTGTCTCATATAATCTAATTGATGCTAAAAAAAAATTAAAAAAACTAAAAAAAGTTCTTGACTTTTTGTTCACCATGTATTATAATATAGGTGAACATTGTAGCACCGAGTTAAGAAATCATGAACCGCTGGTATCCTGTTCACAATTTTTGAGTTTGATGAGTATAGCCTATTTCGGCGGCAAGCGTTTTAAATCATTTATTGCGAACAGCGATCCGGCACAATGAAGGGTTCAATTATGAAAAAGCTGACCGAAAAACAAAAACAGATTCTGGAGTTGATCGGACGCCACGTGAAAGAGCGCGGCTTTCCCCCGACGATGCAGGAGTTGGCAGATGAATTGGGCATTCGTTCCAAAAATGCTATTTTCAAGCATCTGGCCTCGTTGGAGAGTAAAGGATTTATTCAACGGCACGGCGGCGGCACCGCGCGCGGCATCACCGTATTGCATCCAATGGGCCTACCCAACCAAGCACACGCGGACAACATTCCAGTGCTTGGCCGCATCGCCGCGGGCATGCCGATGTTAGCGCAGGAAAATATCGAGCGTTACGTCGCGGTGCCGGATTATTTGACCGGCGGCGGCGGCTCCTATTTTGCGCTGCGTGTGCAAGGCGACAGCATGATCGACGCCGGCATTTATGAAGGCGATCTCGTTATCGTCCGTTCTACCACACAGGCTGCCAATGGCGACATTGTCGTAGCGCTAACCGGAGAAGAAGCCACGGTGAAACGTTTGATGATGGGCAGTGACTCGATGTATTTGAAACCCGAAAACCCCGCGTATGCCCCCATTCCGCTATCTCAGGCGTGGTCGATTCAGGGCAAAGTAGTGGCGCTGATCCGCGAACAAGTGGCGTAACTGCGCCGGCGCTTGCCCTTCCGTCTGAAAATGGGAAAGGATGACATGGATTGCATCGTTTCGCTTCGTCGTAAATAATCCACGCGAATTCGAATGCCTTCCATGTCATCCACGGTTTTTAAAATATTTGTTAACTGTTCACGCAACCGTACGGATGTTTCGCGATTTGAATAGGTTTGTTGTGCCAAACTACCTTCATTCTCGCACAAAAGCGTCCGGACGGTGAATAGTGACAAACTTTCAAACGGAGGCCCTGCCATGTCAGAATCTCGCCCAGGCTTCACGCCGCAAGAAAAAGTTTTGTTGTACCAATATTACGAATTTTACCGCGCGCTTGAAACCGGCAAACGCAAGCCGAGCACGGCAGCGCAAAAACATTTTGTCGCCGTCTGCCAGGGCCGCGCCAAAGCGGAAACTTTACACGAAAAGGCGTATGCCAAATACATGCAGCTTCGAGTGACGCGACAACAGCAGGCTCAGCAAGAGGCCGCAGCTCAGGAAGATTTTCTCGATTACGAAGAAGAATCTTCGCGTCCGCAGGACAAGTTGAGCAGATTGCGTCGTCCCAATTTTACAGTCAGGAATCGGCAGCATCGCCAAGCGGCTTAACATTCACGCAACCTCTTCCTCCCTCCATAGCCATCCGGCGGCAAGGAACCCTACGGGCGTAGCCTTTGAGGCGGGTAGCCTCAGCCCTTGACCACGGCACCTCCTTGCTGCCGGATTTTTATCATTTCCCATCCAAAACTGGGTGAGCTGAAATCTGTGCTCACAAAACACGCTTAGTCTTGACTCTCACCGAATTTTCTTTTATATTCCAAAAGTACCTTTATTTAACCAGCGAAAGGCTTTGCGAATATGCACGACGAATTGCATACCAAAATCGAGGAATTGTCCCGCCGTGTGTTTGTCCTGCGGGACAGTCTTTGACCTCGCCAAACGTGAAAAACAAACTGCCCAGCTCGAAGCACAAACGCAAGCAGCGAATTTTTGGAACGACAACGAAAAGGCGCAAGTGGTAATGCGCGATCTCGCCGGCCATCGCGAATGGATCGAAGCCTGGCGGAAAGTTGACCGCGTGCGCGAAGACGCCAGCGTGATGCTCGATTTGGCGGAAGAGGCGCGTGACGAAAGCGCGTTTGCCGAGGCGGAAAAGGAGATCGCTACTTTGCAAGCCGCGGTGGACGATCTGGAATTTCGCAGCATGCTTTCCGGGCCAGACGACGAGCGCAACGCCATTCTCACCATTCATCCGGGCGCCGGCGGCACCGAGAGTCAGGACTGGGCGCAGATGCTGTTTCGCATGTACGTGCGCTGGATCGAGCGTCATGGTTTTGAATATCAGATCATCGACCTGCAAGCCGGTGAAGAAGCCGGGCTGAAAGACGCGACTATTGAAGTGCGCGGCCAATATGCTTATGGCCACCTCAAAGCCGAGGCCGGCATCCATCGCCTCGTGCGCATTTCTCCATTTGATGCGAACAAACGCCGCCACACTTCGTTTGCTTCGGTGTTTGTGCTGCCGGAAATTGAAGACAACGTCACCATCAAAATCGAAGAGAAGGATTTGCGCGTCGATACCTATCGCGCCAGTGGCGCCGGCGGCCAGCACGTGAACAAGACTTCTTCGGCGGTGCGCCTCACACATGTTCCGACGGGGATCGTGGTGCAATGCCAAAACGAACGCAGCCAGCTTCGCAACCGCGAGCTGGCGATGAAACTGCTGATGGCGAAGCTTTACCAGCTCAAGCGCGAAGAAGAGAAAGCCAAGTTCAGCGAGCTGGAGAAAAACAAAACAGACATCGCGTGGGGTCATCAGATTCGCTCGTATGTTTTTCAGCCTTACACGCTCGTCAAAGATCACCGCACCGGCGTCGTCGAGCGCAACGTGCAAACGGTAATGGACGGCGAACTGGATGAATTCATCAAGGCGTTTTTGATGGGCAAGCGATATAATAAGAAGGCTGGCGCAGAAGTTGAGGAAGATTTGGAGCTTGAAGAGTAATATTGGAGATTACCATGGAAACTTTAGTGAAGAAAACGATTCAAGAGAAAAAATTGCAGTTGCCATTTTCTGCAGTAACAGGACTAATAGAAACGCTAAAACCTCGTGAGTGGCTAATATTACGCGAGTGGCTTGACGAGAAACTTGCTCAACGTGAGGATGCAATGATGTTCGCCAATCCCCGTATCATGCGCGAAATTCATCAAGCCATATCAGAATATCACGCTGGTAAATACGTCACGACGAAAAAATTGCGGAACCCACAGCGTAAGAAGAGCAGACAAAATGGGCGACTATCGAGTGATTTATACAATAGATGATGCTAACCAATGCGTGGTAATTGTCAGGGTTGGCCATCGTCGAGAGGTTTATCGTTGAAGAAAATAGTTTTGTTGCAAATATAACGAGATTTCTTATGGGCTATACCGCCGATTGCAAACTCACCTACGAAGGCAAAGCCTACTCCGGCAAAGCCATGCTTGAAACCGATTACCTCGAATTTAAAGGCGATCTCAAGCTCAAAGTATCGTTCAAGTCAATTACGGCTGCGGCGATGGAGAAAGAGGCGCTGCAGGTGAAATTCGATGGACGTGCGGCTTTGTTCGATGTTGGCGCTCAATCCGAGAAATGGCTGCAAAAAATTCTCAATCCCAAAAGCTTGCTCGACAAGCTCGGGGTCAAGCCGGAACACAAAGTGTGCGTGCTGAAAATTGCTGATGAAAGTTTTTTGGCAGATTTGGAAAAGCGTGTGGCAAAATTTTCCACTCGTCTCGTTTCCGAATGCGATGTCATTTTTCTTGGTACGGAAAAGGAATCTGATCTCGCTGCTTTGGGACGCTGCAAAGAGTCGCTCAAGAAAGACGGTGCGATTTGGGTGGTCAATCCCAAGGGTCAAAAGAGTTTTAACGAGAATCATGTTCTCGCTGCCGGCAAAAAGGCGGGGCTGGTCGACGTGAAAGTGGCCAAATTCTCCGAAACGCACACGGCGCATCGTTTCGTCATTCCGAAAGCGCAACGGTGAAATGAGAAACAACTTCTCCAGCCGCGTTCAGATGGCCATTCAGTTTTCCCGAGAAGAGGCTTTGCGTCTCGGCCACGATTATATAGGGACGGAGCATGTTCTTCTGGGTCTGATCCGCGACGGCGAAGGGCTTGCGGTGGAAATTCTCCGCAATCTCGGCGCCGATTTGGATAAAATCGAACGCGCGGTGGAAGACGCCGTCAAACCTAACGGACAAACCGTGAGCGGCAAC
>JBOHQZ010000503.1:0-5187 GCA_050732275.1 bacterium | reverse complement strand
AACACCTGGAAAGACGGCAACGCTTACGATGAAAAGGCGAAACATCTCGCCGGGTTATTCCACAAGAATTTCGAGCAGTTTGCGAATGATGTAACGGAGGAGATTCGCGCGGCCGGGCCGCAGGTGCATTAAAGCATTTTTTATTTGAATAAAGAGGTTGTCATTCCGAGGGTAGCGAGGAATCTGCTGCTAAACAGATTCCTCGTTGCTGCGCTTCTCGAAATGACATACTCACTCAATCGAAAAATGCTGTAATATGCAAGGCGAAAAGCGTGGAGCGAAAGGGCATTGCCATGTTTTATCTGCGCTCTTCACTTTCGAGTGCGAGAAATTTAGGGCTGCGAGAAATTTGTCCTTGCTTAATATGAAAAATCGGGCTAAATTTTATTGATTGACTCTATGGATGTTCAGTTTTGAATTAACCCAAAAGGCAGTTCCATGAACAATGTGTATACGGCGGTAATCAAAAAGGACGGCGATTGGTGGATTGGCTGGATCGAGGAAGTCCCAGGCGTGAACTGCCAGGAACGATCTCGTGATGAACTTTTGGAAAGCCTCAGAGTGACTCTACGCGAGGCGCTGGAATTTAACAAACAGGATGCTATCGTCGCCGCTGGTGCGAGCTATCAGGAAGAGCAAATAGCCGTATGAAGCGGGGCGATCTGATCCGGCATCTTCGCTCTCACGGTTGTGAGTTGCTTAGGGAAGGTGGGCGCCATTCCTGGTGGCATAATCCGGCGTTGAATAAAAGGTCTGCCGTTCCCAGACATAACGAGATAAACGATCATCTGGCGAAAAAAATATGCAAAGACCTGGGGATACCATTGGTGAAGTAATCCTTAATAAGCGACAATAAAATCATCCAAAATATCGTGTGTCAAATTTTGGATGCGATCGCCCAAATTAAACTTTTGATCCCGCGGAAATTTTGACAATTGCGGAATCAGATACACCAGAAAATCATAGGTCAAAGTGAGAATGTTTTCAGCGTGCGCCATTTTTTAAAAAATTTTCGCGGCGCACCGCAAACAGCGCGGTGCGCTAAAAGAGTAAAAAGCGAAAAAAGGGCTCAAAGTTTAACGAACGTCCTGGGCGCAACGAAATCCAACATTGAAGTACCGAAGCGTCGGAATGTTCCAGTTGCGATTGGCGCATCGCAGGTTGCGCACCACGACCCGCCACGCAACACCCGCACGGTTCCGCTGTCTGGGCCTTTAGGATTACGCGACGGACTTGCTTTGTAATAATCACTGCCATACCGATCAGCACACCACTCCCAAACATTGCCAGCCATGTTATACAGCCCGAAACCATTGGGAGAAAAGCTGTCAACGTCTTTGAGATAACGCTTGGCATTCCCCCAACCCGCTTGCCGGCTGCCATCAACATCATAATTGGCTTTCGCTGCACTGATTTCATCTCCCCACAGATATTTCTTGCCTTGGAGTCCGCCGCGGGCCGCATACTCCCACTCGGCTTCGGTGGGCAAACGCACCCGTTTCCCTCGCTGTTTGCTCAACCACTCGCAAAAAGCTGTGGCCTCTTCCCAGCTTACATAGACCACCGGACGGTTGGAATGTTGCAATTGTTCGTTCCAATTATCAGGCTTGGTTTGAGACGGATTCGCTTGGAGAAACTGGGCGTATTGCGCCACCGTCACTTCGTATTTATCCAAGTAAAAGTCATCGACGTAAACTTGATGGACCTGCTTTTCATCATCTTCGCCGTCATTGCTGCCCATCATGAAAGAACTGCCGTGAATGAGCACCATCTCCGGCGCAATCTCTTTTTCAGTTATTTTCGGTGTATCCTTCTTCTGAGATAGGACATAAATCAGCAACACCAGCGCTGTGACCACAGCAACGGGAACGAGAATACGCCGAACTGCTCGAGACTGAGACGTAGGCGGTGCAAGCAGCGGCGTAGTTGTTTCAGCTACTGGCGCCTTGCGTTCATCTCCAGTGGGCTGCGGCGGTTTGGACTTTCGCGCTTCCTGTTCTTTCTGCCGTTCGCGTTCGGCAGCGGATAGGAGCGTATCCACTTCCTTGTAATGAGCTCGCATGCTCTGCACGTGGCGAAAGCATTCTAAGGCCTGTGTCCAACGTTTCGCGTGCGAATATTCGCGGCCTTGAGCATAGAGTTCTGCCAATTCTTGCTCTTGTCGCGCGGAGTTTAAAATGGATTGGGCCTCGGCATGTGCTGGTTCCAATTCAAGAATCTGTTGCAACTTCGCAATGGCCGATGACCAATCTTCCTTGGCAGCAGTTGCCTCCGCTTCCTGCAAGAGCGCGGTCACTTGTTCACGGCGATTTTGCTCCTCAATTGAACGTTCGATGGCGGCCACGAGATCGTTTACTCGTTTGTAATGCGGTCGCATTTTTTGCATCTGGCGGAAGCAAGCCAGCGCCTGAGGCCACTGCTTTGCTTCGTAGTGCGCGCGGCCTTCAGCATAAAGTGCAGCCCACTGCTCTTCTTCTTGCCTACGCGCCAGGTCTGCTTTAGCTAAAGTCTGCAATTTTTCAAGATGGGACTCAACAACCGGAGCTACTTTGGGCAACAGGGTTTCGTTGTCGCGTTCGCGTTCCGTAGCCAAAACCGCAATGTCAAAAATCTTTCCATCCGGCGCGCGCATGTACAGCACAGGCGTGCCCCATTCCACCGTGTTGTTAACGGCGAAACTAACGGCTTTGCGCGCTTCGGAGACGACTGCGTCCACCGGCATGGCCTCGGCCATGGCTTCGTAAAACGCGCGGCTGAACTCAATCGCAGCGCGGTCGGTAATTTCGTATTGCATCGCCAACACCGCCGGCAAGCCGCGGCGCACTAAAATCGAAGCCGTGCTTGAGAACAGATCATGCTCACTGCCGCGTGCGCCTTCGCAGGAATTTAAAATCACCAAACGCAGCGAACGATGATCGGCCAACAGTCGTCCCAAGCTGGTCGCGGTTAAACGCTGGCTCGCGCCAGCATCATCGGCCAGGAAAATCAGGCCTTCGTCGGTGTGGTGGTCAAAGCCGCCGTGGCCGATAAAATGAAAAACGTGCCAGGGGCCGCCGCGCATGGCTTTCTGCAAGTCGCGCCAGGTTTGTGCCGTCAACCAGGTCAATTCAATCTGGCCGCTGTGGCGCAAAGTTTTGATGGCTTCTTCCACCCGTTGTTTTTCATTTTGCAAATCAAGCGCGGCGAGTTTGGGATCGTGGGGACTAACAGCCATGCCGAGCACGCGAAGCGGCGACGCAACGGCAAGCGGTTGGATCGGTTGGGGCAGATCGAGATAGCGGACAACCGGGGTGTTACGGGAGAGACAGACATATTCGGCTTGGCGCGAGTCGTATAAAAATTCCCACGGCAACGCCGCCAGCTCCGGCGATTGAATCCGGAGTTTGGGGCGGAGCCCCATATCTTTTTGTGCGGCCTCGTGCTGGCTCATATCGTAGCGGCTGCGCACTTCGCCGGCAACGAGCGCCTCAAACAGCGCGCGGCCAAAATCCTGCACAGCCTGCTCTTCCGGCAAAGGTGTTTTGCGTTGTTTGCTGCCAGAGCGCAGGAGCGCGATTTGCAAATCCTTCAGGCGATTTTCCAGCGCCAGCTCGTCAAAAGGAAAGTGCATCGTAGCGCGTGCCTCGCCGGCCGGCGAATGCACGACGACAATAGGATATTCCCGTCCGGCCCCGAGGCCGATTTCCAACTCGAAGTCGAGGTAGTTCATTGTAACGCAGCCCACGAAATCTACTAATCCAACCAATGTGGAAAGAAATTCACAATAAAATATACATTCTACATCACAAATGTGCAACCACTTTCTTGTGTGACAACCTCTCAAATTTAGAGGTCGAGGTTACAAATTATGTCACTTCAGCCATTCCAATCTTCGGATTGCACATTTCCCAAAGTTGCTTCAGAGCAATACAGAAAATTCGTGCAATGCTCTTTTCAGGAAGTTAGGAATTGTAAAAATAAACTTTACAACTTCTTAAATTTTTAGTATATTGTAGGCAAGAAAGCCTGGCGTGCATCAAAAACAAGCATTGATTATTCGGTTAAAAATCTGCAATTTGCGGCGATGTCGCTACATTTTGGTAGGGAATTTGTTTTCATTTCGTTGGCGATTTCGGTTGGCTGGCATGTCGGTTGTAACACTCAACTCAAGTTATTTTTTAAGAAAAACGTTTTAAAACCAGTCCCCCTATAATCACGAGGTGCCATAATGAGGCGGTCAAGAAAAACTTTGGTGATGATGGGCGTGGTCGCCATGGTGGCGCTAGCCGGCATGGCGATGATCGATCCATCGGTTCTCTCGTTCGCGCAGCAGGCTCGCAGCGGCAATTTGTACCAGGAAATTCAGCGTTTCAACGAAGTTCTCCACGCCGTCTCGAAATATTATGTCGAAGAAGTCGACAATCAAAAATTGATCAACGGCGCGATTGCCGGCATGCTGGAGACTTTGGACCCGCATTCGGTTTATATTCCCAAAGACCAGCTTGCGGATGTCACCGAGAGATTCGAAGGGCACTTCTACGGGATCGGCATTGAGTTCAACATCTTCAACAAAATTCCCACGGTGGTATCGCCGATGCCGGGAACGCCGGCGGATCGCCTGGGTCTGCGGCCGGCGGACCTAATGATCGCCATCGAAGGCAAGTCCACTTACGGTTTCAATGAAGAAGAAGTCAGAAACCGGCTGCGCGGGAAAGAAGGCACGCAAGTGCGCGTTACGATTCGCCGCGCCGGCGTGGATGAGCCGTTTGACGTCAATATCGCGCGCGAAAAAATTTCGATCAACAGCGTCGAAGCCGCGTTTATGCTGGACCAACAAACCGGCTACGTTCTCCTCGTCCGCTTTGCCAAAACCACCGGCGACGAGCTGGAAAGCGCGCTGCAAAGGCTCGAAAAGCAGGGCATGAAACAATTGGTGCTCGATCTGCGCGGCAACGCCGGCGGCTTTTTGGAGCAGGCGGTAAGCGTCGCCGACAAGTTTATCGAGCACGGCAAAAAACTGGTTTATACGCGCGGCCGCATTGCGCAAGCCAACGATGATTTTTACGCGACCGACGACGATAGCCACCCGCGTTTCTCGGTAATCGTTTTGCTCAATCACGGCTCGGCGAGCGCCTCCGAAATCGTTGCCGGCGCCGTCCAGGATTGGGATCGCGGCCTGGTCGCCGGTGAAACGAGCTTTGGCAAGGG
>JBOHQZ010000502.1:0-5199 GCA_050732275.1 bacterium | reverse complement strand
TTGTAATCCAGGCAAAAGCTTGGTTGGTATTCTGGCTACGGATTCATCATTGCTTCCCGGCAAAGGCAAAACCGGAAAGTCTTTGCTGCAACCAGTTACGGTTGCACCCGCAACTGCTCTTCCCTCCCCATTCGTTTCTTTCTCAGTGCATGGTCTTTGCAGTATTGAATTGTTCTCGCCTCACACCGGCGCTACACCGCTTTATCTCTTCGACTGCACATTTCGCATTTGATTTTCCCCTCCGCTAACCAATTTGTCGCAACCTCGTTTCATTAATTTTAATTTCGCGCAGATCAAAAAATCTCAGCGGCGAGCAGTGCCCAACGAATTTTAAAAGACAAGACTCATTAGGCGCTTATTGCTACGCGGAAAATTCGTATGAGTTTTTGATCCGTGTGTGATCCTTTTGGGAGAGCGAAAATGCACCGTTTGATTTTTGGCCTTTTGCTCATCGCCGCACCAATGGCGTCGCCGGTATTCGCCCAAGAGAATGGCGCCGAGTCCCGCCTGCGCGATCTCCTGCGTGAAGCCCGCGCGCGCAACCCGGAAATTCGCGCGGCGCAAAAAAAATGGCAGGCGATGCAAGCGCGCATCAAACCTGCGGGAACACTCGAAGATCCGCAGATCGGCCTGCAGGTGATGTACGCGCCGTATCCGTTGCGCAACGTCTTCAAAAACGAGCGCGCCATCACCATCAGCCAGATGTTCGAATTTCCCGGCAAGCTTGGTCTCATGTCCGGCATGGCCGGCCGAGAGGCCGACATGTCAGCGGCGGAATTCGAGCTGGTGGCGTTGAAAGTTCTGACGGAAGTCAAGAAAACTTATTTCATGCTCTTTCATATCGACTACGATCTCGAGATCAATCGCGAGAATCGCGCGCTGATGAAACATTTCATCGAGATCGCCAACGTCAAATACGCATCGGCATGGGCCTGCAGCCGGACATCATCAAGACGCAAACCGAGTATGCGATGATGTTCAACGACAGCCTGATGCTGGCCCAGGAGCGCAACTCGATGGCGGCGATGCTCAACGCTTTGCTGGATCACCCGCGTGATAGCCACGTGCCGGTGATTCACGAACATCTCGATCCGCGCCATTTCTCTTTCAACTTGGATTCGTTGGTGCAAACAGCGTATGCCAATCGCCCCGAATTGAAAAACATGCGGGCGATGGCCGACATGTATCAGCTTTCCGGCCGGCTGGCGCGCCGAGAATATTTTCCCAATTTTATGTTGAGCTACACGCATCGTAAAATGCCGGAGATGCAGAATTGGGATGCGATGGTTTCATTCAATATTCCGCTATATTTCTGGCGCAAGGAAAAATTGCGCGTGCAGGAGGCGGATGCCAACTGTCAAATGGCAGAAGCCGGTTTGCAGTCAATGCGCAATATGGTGCGCGCCCAGGTCGAAAGCGCGTTTTATAAAATCGAGCAGGCGGCGCGCAGCGTGCGAATTTTCCAAAACACCATCGTGCCGCAAGCCGAGCAATCGCTCATGGCCAATCGCGCGGCTTATGAAACCAACAAAGTTGATTTTCTCATGCTGCTGGACAGCCAGCGCACATTGCGCGATCTGAAACTGGCGGCGCATCAAGCGCTGGCGGATTTCGGCACGCGGCTGGCCGAGTTGGAGCTTGCCGTTGGAGTTCAACTCACAAAATTGGATTGATTGTATGAATTTAGCTCAATAAACTCGGAGTGCAAAACTTTAGTTTTGCAATGCTGAAGCATTGCACTCCGGTTCAGATCGCTAAACTCGTACGATTGATTGAATAAGCTTTGCAGGAAAAAAATTGCTATGAAAAAAATCATCATTACCGCCCTCATCAGCATCGCCCTCGGTTTGGCCGCTGGTTGGTTTTTCTTTCGATCGGCGAAAGAAAACGGCGCTACCTCGGAACGCAAAATTCTCTATTACATCGATCCCATGCATCCGGAGTATAAGTCGGACAAACCAGGCACCGCTCCCGACTGCGGGATGGATCTTGTGCCGGTGTATGAAGATACGCAAGGAACGCCAGCAGAAGGCAGCGCTTTCCCTGGTGCGGTAAAAATTACTCCAGAAAAACAGCAACTGATCGGCGTGCAAACCAGCCTCGCCGAATATCACGAGGTTCAAAAAACGATTCGCGCCGTTGGGCAAGTTGCTTACGCCGAGCCGAGACAGGCGTATGTGACCACCAAATTTGAAGGCTACATCGAAGAGCTTTTCGTCGATTACACCGGTAAGCTGGTCGAAAAGGGCCAGCCGCTTTTTAGTGTATATAGCCCGGAGTTGGTCTCAACGCAGGAAGAATATCTCCTGGCTATTAATGCCAAAAAGTCTCTGGAGAAAAGTTCGATCGGTGAGGTTGCTGCGGGGGCGAGCACACTGCTGGAATCGGCCAAGCGGCGGCTTCGTCTGTGGGATATCTCAGACAAGCAAATTGAGGAACTGGAGCGCAGCGGCAAGATCACCAAGACGTTGCCGATTTATTCGCCCATTCGCGGTTACGTGCTCGAAAAGATGGCGGTGCGAGGCTTGAAGGTGATGCCCGGAATGAACCTCTATCAGATCGCTGATCTCACCATCGTCTGGGTTTTGGCAGACATCTACGAGTACGAAGTTTCGTTTGTCAAAATCGGTCAAGAAGCGAAAGTCACGCTCACTTATTACCCGGGCGAAGTCTTTAAGGGACGCGTCGCCTATATTTATCCATTCCTAGCTCCGGAGACACGAACGGTGAAAGTGCGTGTGGAATTGCCCAATCCCGGCGAGAAGCTCAAGCCCGGAATGTATGCCAATGTCAACTTGCAATCAGACGCAGGCAGGCAGCTTGCCGTGCCGGAAGAAGCGGTGATGGATGCCGGCGCGGAGCAGATCGTTTTTGTGGCGCATGCGGGCGGTTACTTTGAGCCGCGCCAAGTGGAGTTGGGCGCGAAAGTCGGTGACCGTTTCATTGTTCTGCGCGGCCTGACCGAAGGTGAAAAAGTTGTGACCTCCGGAAATTTTCTCATTGATTCGGAGAGCCGTTTGAAATCCGCAACCGGAGCAATGGCGGGAATGAGCCACGGTGCGCATGGCGGCGAACAACCAATTGCTCCGAGCCAGGAACAAACTCTGAAAAGCGAGCAACCGGATCATTCGGGTCATGCGATACCAACGTCAAAACAATCGAGTGAAAGTTCCGGCCGCGATACGGGAGAGGCTAAACAAGTGGACGGGAAAAAGTACACCTGTTCGATGCATCCCGAAGTGGTCATGGACGCTCCGGGAAATTGCCCGAAATGCGGGATGAATTTGGTGGAGAAGCAGTGAATAGCAAGCAGTATGCAGTCATTAAGTTAAGCGGCGATCAATCAGTGATATATTTTGTCCCGAAAGGGACTTTTGAAAATAGCCCGCCAATTTATTAGTGGGAAAAAAATTTAAACCACCCATCAAGTCCCGAAAGGGACGAATGAAAACGCTATGTTCGCAATTTCTCAGCCGTTCTTTTCAACCGTCCCTTTGGGACTTTGGATTGAGGTGTATAACTTGTTTCCCAGAAATGGAATTGCTGGGCTATTCTCACGCCGTCCCTTGCGGGACGGAATCATTGCCTGCTAACTTAATGACATGAAGTACGCAGTAGGCAGACATTGAGCCGGAGCAACAACCATGATCAACAAAATCATCGAATATTGCGCGCACAATAAATTTATCGTGTTTCTCTTCACCGGCATGGCGGTTTTTGCCGGCCTCTACTCGATGAACAACATCACGCTGGATGCGCTTCCGGATCTTTCGGACACGCAGGTGATCATCTTTTCGCGCTGGGATCGCAGCCCGGACATCATGGAAGATCAGGTCACTTACCCGATCATTACCTCAATGCTCGGGGCGCCGCGCGTCAAGGACATTCGTGGCTTCTCGGATTTCGGCTTTTCCTACGTGTACATCATTTTCGAGGATGGCACTGACATTTACTGGGCGCGGGCGCGGACGCTGGAGTATCTGAGCAACATCCTGCCGAGACTTCCGGAAGGCGTGCAGGTCGAGCTTGCACGCGACGAAACCGCCATCGGTTGGGTTTTTCAGTACGCGCTGGTCGATACGACGGGCAAACATAACCTCGCCCAGTTGCGCTCGATTCAGGACTGGCACCTGCGCTATGAGCTGCAATCCATTTCCGGCGTCGCGGAAGTTGCGCCCATCGGCGGGTTCGTCCGGCAATATCAAGTCAATCTCGATCCCAACGCGCTGCTCGCTTACAAGATTCCGATTGACGACGTCATTCGCGTGATCAGAGAGGGCAACAACGACGTTGGCGGACGTTTGGTTGAATTCTCCGGTCGCGAATACATGGTGCGAGGCCGCGGCTACATCCGCTCGGTGGCTGATATTGAGAACCTCGTGGTCGCCAACAACATGGAAACCGGCACACCGATTCTGATCAAACAGCTTGGTCATGTCGTGCTCGGGCCCGATCTTCGTCGCGGTATCGCCGAGTTGGATGGCGTAGGCGAGACCGTGGGCGCGGTCGTCATCATGCGTTACGGCGAGAATGCGCTGAAAGTCATCGACCGCGTGCGCGCCCGGCTCGCCGAGATCGAGCCGAGCTTGCCGGAAGGCGTCAAGCTGGTGACGACGTATGACCGCGCGGAGCTGATCGCGCGTTCGATTGACACGCTGAAAGACACGCTCATCGAAGAGATGATCATTGTCAGCTTGGTGATTCTCATTTTTCTTTGGCACATTCCCAGCGCCATCATTCCGGTGATCACCATTCCCATTGCCATTATCATTTCGTTCATTCCCATGTATGGGATGAACATCACGGCTAACATCATGTCGCTGGGCGGCATTGCCATCGCCATCGGCGCGATGGTGGACGCAGCCATTGTCGTGGTCGAGCAAACGCACAAAAAACTCGAGCACTGGGAGGCGAAAGGGCGTCCCGGCGATTTCAAAAACATCGTGATCAGCGCCGTCAAAGAGGTTGGTGGGCCGAGCTTCTTCGCGTTGTTGGTGATCGCGGTCTCATTCATCCCGATCTTCGCGTTGGAAGCGCAAGAAGGGCGTCTCTTCAAGCCGCTGGCATTTACGAAAAATTTTGCGATGGTAATCGCCGCGGTGCTCGCCATCACGCTCGATCCGGCGCTTCGGCTGCTCTTCACGCACATGAAGAATTTCGATTTCCGCCCGCGTTGGCTGTGCCGAGTCGCCAATGCCG
>JBOHQZ010000501.1:0-5216 GCA_050732275.1 bacterium | reverse complement strand
AGCGTGTGCTGGGCCGGCGGTATCGCGGTAAACGTCGCGGTGACGTTTTTATTCGCGTTCATCGTCAGCGTCGCCGGATTCGTCGAACCTGTCAAATCACCGCTCCAGCCGCTGAACTGAAAACCAGCATCCGGCGTTGCCGTCAACTCTACCGCTGTGCCGACTTCATACGTCCCGCCGGGGGGATTCAACGTCACACTGCCCGAACCGGTGGTGTTCACGGTTAAAGTGTACTGTGGTGGAGCGGTCACAGTAAAATCATCCACACTTACACCAGTGCCGCCGGAATTGGTAACGCTGATTTTTCCGGTCATAGCGCCATTCGGCACCATAGCCAAAATTTGCGTGTCAGAATTTATTGTGAAACTCGTGGTATTCGTGCCATTAAAGGCGACGTTAGTGACATAGGTAAATTGACTGCCAACAATCGTCACTTGAGTGCCTGCCGGGCCATTGGTGGGGTCAAACGAGCTGATAGTCGGTGGGGTTATCGGTTCGGCAGATTGCACCACAACCGTCACCTCATCACTTTTCTGCAATTGGCCGTCGTCTGCCATCAGGCGCAAAAAGTACGTCCCGCCCGCGCTGAAGCTTGCCGTCGTTGTGAATGCGTTGGCATTGCCAAACGTCACCGTGCCGGGACCGCTAACCAGGCTCCAAGTTGTGGTCAAAGAACCATTGGGATCACCGTCATCGGTCGCCTGCCCTTGGAGCGAGGCTGCCAGAGATGTTATGGTTTGATCGGAACCGGCATCGACACACGGCGGCATATTATAAGGCTGCACCCCATTCCACGGATTTTGTTTGAATGTAAACGCAGTTGCCGGCGAGGAGGTGTTCATCGTCACTGTCACTTCAACCGGGTCCTCAGCGCCGCCATTGTTGACCTGTACCCCCAGAATATTCTGTTCTGGAAATGGATAACTCATGGTCCACGAGTGGCCATGGCCGTGCATAAAAAGAATCGGTTTGCCAAAAGCGGCGGCCGCCGAGCGGAATGGCGTGGAAAAAGACGAGCTTTTATTAGGCGCATAATGCGCAAAGGCAACGGCAGCGCGGACCTCGGCACCATTCGCTTCCAATTGCTGCGCCACCCAATCCGCCGCTTGCTGATTGGCGCTGCTGCCGCCGTAAACGAGATTGAGGCCGATGAACAGCACGTCGTCCATAATGAAGGCCCAATTTTCGGGGTGCGTGCTTTGGTGCTCGGTATAAGGCACACCACAAAAGTTTTGCTCGAAGTTTTGAAAGTATTCCAGAAAAAAATTGAACCCCTGCGAGGGGCTACTGCAATCAACGGTTTCGTTGTCGCCAGGGGTGATGTAAGTCGGCACCGCCAAGCCCTTCATATTGCCCGACACCTGTGAATAGACCGACTCGTTGCACGCTGCGCCACCTTTCAAAATATCGCCCACGTGCACGAGAAACGCCGAGGGGCTGTATTTATTGTGATTGGTAATTTGTTGCTCGAAAACAGTAACTTCACTCGTTCCGTACGGAACATCGCCGGTAACTGAAAAGGTAATCGTTTGGCCTTGCGCCCATACCAACCGGCCCGTTCCAAACAAGGCGAATATGAAAAGCCAAAACTTCGCTACAGTCAATCCAGGTATCAAATTGCCCATGATAAATCTCGAAACTTAGAAATGTCTGGCACCGCGCTTACGCCCAGTATTCGCAATCACATCGTTTCAAAATTTGCCGGTAAGAGCAAACAGGCGTTGAGATTCCGAGAATCTCTGCGAATGGCAAGGTGAGGTGGTCAGAAAAAGTGGCAGGGAAATCTGCCGATTGGGCGGTGCACAATTTGCTGGCGATGGATTCGCCACCAAATCGCTTTCGTCAACTCCTTAACAGGGGTGCATCAATCCACTTTTGAGACTTACCGGCAGGCAAGAGTGTTTGCAGAAAAAGGGAGGCGAGCGCAAAAAATTTTGTTTTCCTTCCAAAAACGCCTGCTCGTATTCGTTTTGGGCGGATCGCGTTCAAACGAATGCGAGCAAGCGTCAGAGCAGCCCGCAATTAGAATTATTTTAAGAGCATAAGTTGCCGCACCTTTCGCACCTCTCCCGCTTGCATCACGCAGAAGTAGGTGCCGCTTGGCAAATTCTTCGCGTGGAAAGTAATCGTATGTGTGCCGGCAGGATAGTCACCATCCACCAGCGTCTCTACTTCTCTGCCCTCAATTGAATAAATTTTGATGGTGAGGTGTGACGCTTGCAACAGGCCGAAACGAATTAGCGTGCTGGGATTGAACGGATTGGGATAATTCTGCTCGAGCCGGTAAGCGGAAGGAGGCGCCGCCAATTTCCCTTCACTAGCAGCCACATCACGCTTGCCCATTGTTGCTTGCGGCTTGATTTCCAATGCCACCTCCGCCCAGTCCGCGGTTCCGCTCAATGAACCATCAACCGTCGCAGTTCCAGCGGTAGAGACTGTCATGTCTTCTACTGCAATTGAGCTGGTCAGGCTACCGCCAACTTCTTTGATTTCTGCCCGCTCCGTATAACCCGCACCGGGTACGTGAGTTCTGGCCTTCATGGCCACGGCGCTGTAAACTACCGCATCATTCGCTGTCGTGGTGAGATTGAATGAATAAGAGTCGCTGGGAACGCCGCTGGTACAAGTCGCGCTCGCATTCATCCCATTTGTGTTACCGGATATCACGTTCCCAATCGGATTCGCCGCAGAAACGCCGGAGTAGCGCGACACGGCGATCACTGCCGCGCTGGGCGCGCTGGCTAACGTAGCAGTGACCGGGCCGTTGCTCCCGCCTTGCGGGATGCCCTGCGCCATCCACACCTCCACGCCGGTGGTGTTGAGTCCGGAACATTGATCCTTCACCAAAGTCCAATTCAGCCCAAGACCCGATACGGCTATCACACTTTTTCGCGGCTGCGTGGAAATCGCCGCCAAGTAAAGATGCCCGCTCACGCCGGTAAGATTCGCCGAAGTCGTCACCGCTGTTGTGCTTGAAGAACCGCCGGTTTGGGTTTCCTCGTGAACTATCGCCGGTCCGGGTGTCAGCGGCTTGATCTCTAACGCCACTTCCGCCCAGTCCGCCGTGCCGCTGAATGAACCGTTGACTGCCACAGTTCCAGCGGCTGCTACCTTCCTATCTTCCACCGCTACTGAGCTGGTGAGGCCGCCACCCACTTCTTTGATTTCAGCCCGCTCCGTATAACCTACTCCCGGCGCATGAGTTCTCCCTTTCATCGCTGCAGCGCTATAAACTACCGCATCATTCGCTGTCGTGGTGAGATTGAATGAATAAGAGTCGCTGGGAACGCCGCTGGTACAAGTCGCGCTCGCATTCATCCCATTTGTGTTACCGGATATCACGTTCCCAATCGGATTCGCCGCAGAAACGCCGGAGTAGCGCGACACGGCGATGACCGCCGCGCTTGGAGCGCTTGCCAATGTGGCAGTGACCGCTCCATTGCCGCTCGGCGTACCCTGCGCCATCCACACCTCCACGCCGGTGGTGTTGAGTCCGGAACATTGATCCTTCACCAAAGTCCAATTCAGCCCAAGACCCGATACGGCTATCACACTTTTTCTCGGCTGCGTCGAAATCGCCGCCAAGTAAAGATGCCCGCTCACGCCGGTAAGATTCGCCGAAGTCGTCACCGTCGTCGAGCTTGAAGAGCCGCCGGTTTCGGTTTCCTCGTGAACAATCGCACTACTCGCCGGGGCTGTCGTAAAAGTCGCTGTGATGTTTTTGTTGCCATCCATCGTGATCGTCGTCGGATTGGTCGAGCCGCTCAAATCGCCACTCCAACCGCTGAATTGAAATCCCGCTTCCGATGAGGCCGTCAATGTCACCACCGTTCCCTCATCATAAATTCCTCCAGCGGGATCGAGTGTCACACTTCCGGAACCTACCGTATTCACCGTCAGCGTATGTTGCGCCGGCCCACCGGTTTGCGGCTTGATCTCCACGGCCACTTCCGCCCAGTCCGCCGTGCCGCTGAATGAACCGTTGACTGTCACGGTTCCGGCGGCCGCAACCATCTTATCTTCCACCGCAACTGCGCTGGTCAGGCTACTGCCAACTTCTTTGATTTCTGCCCGCTCCGTAAAACCTGCTCCCGGCGTATGAATTCTGGCCTTAATCGCCACGGCGCTATAAACCATTGTCTCATTCACCGTCGTGGCTAAATTAAATGCATAAGAGCTGCTCGCTACGCCGCCGGAGCAAGCCGCGCTCACATTCGCGCCATTGGTATTGCCGGAAATCATGTTACCAATCGGATTCGCCGTTGCAACGCCGGAGTAACGCGACACCGCGATAACTGCCACGCTCGGGGCGCTGACGAATGTGGCAGAGACTACGCCGTTGCTCCCGCCTTGCGGGATGCCTTGCGCCATCCACACTTCCACACCAGTGGTGTTTAGTCCGGAACATTGGTCCTTGACCAAAGTCCAATTCAGCCCAAGACCGGTTACGGCTATCACACTTTTTCGCGGCTGTGTGGAAATTGCCGCCAAATAAAGGTGGCCGCTCACACCGGTGAGATTCGTCGAAGTCGCCACCGTCGTCGAACTCGCAGAACCGCCGGTCTGGGTTTCTTCGTGCACAATTGTGCTACCTGCTGGGATCTCGGTAAACGTCGCGGTGACGTTTTTATTGCCGTCCATCGTGATCGTCTCGGGATTCGTCGAGCCGCTTAAATCACCGCTCCAACCGCTGAACTGATAACCTGCTGCCGGCGTCGCCGTCAACGTCACTGTCGTACCCGCATCATAAGTTCCACCGGATGGGTTCAACGACACATTGCCCGAGCCAACCATGTTTAGCGATAAGCCATATTGAATGATAAAATCATTCACACTCACGCTCGTGGCCGCAGAATTCGTCACACTGATTCTGCCGTCAGTCGTGCCATTGGGGACAACAGCCCGAATCTGTGTATCCGAATCCACGGTAAAGCCGGCCGGCGTACCGTTAAACGCTACTGCCGTTGTTCCAGTAAATTTGCTTCCCGTAATCGTCACCTCCGTCGCTACTATTCCGCCAGCCGGCGTGAAAGAGGCAATAGTTGGGGTATCGTCTGGTGATACCGCAGGAGCCGCGATAATCAATTCCGGTGGATGAGCGCCTTCTTTCGAGCTATACAAAACGGCGTTCGGAGAATTATTTTTTATGGCAAAGCTATAAACACCATTTCCAATTATCGCGGGAGTGACGTCAAGCTCCACCGTCTGCCCGGCGC
>JBOHQZ010000500.1:0-5231 GCA_050732275.1 bacterium | reverse complement strand
TTACGGCTACGCCTCGCTCGCCGGCCCGATCATCTCGGCGTTCGGCATCGACGTGATGGAAGCGCTCGGCTATTTGGGCTGGGCCGTGCCGGGCTTGGCAGGATTAACGCTGGCGCTGTTGCTGCCGCTGGTGATATGGGATTGGCGATATTTGCCCCCAAATCAGTTTCGGAGCTAAAAACACAACGCGGACAAGCCGCAACCAAAAAAGGTTTAAAACCAATATTTTGTCAAAAATTTGAAATCCGTTGGCAGCTTTTTATCCGTTGGGTATAAAAGTTTAGTAGTGATACCGTGCCTGAAGAAAATCAATTCGATCCCCACTCACCAGATACACAAGACGATGCTCCTGCGTGAGGCGGCGGGACCAGGTGCCCGGCGCGAGATACTTGAGCGGCTCGGGCTTGCCGATGCCGGTGAAAGGGTCTCGCATAATGGCCTCGATGAGATCGAAAGCGCGAAGAGCGATTTTACGATCGGTCTCCACCCAATAGCGCAGATCTTCACGAAACTCCGTTTGGAATACAGCCTCGCGCCCGCTTCTTCTTGGAAGGTTTATTTTACTCTTCTTGCTCAAGCCCAATCTCGCGGTGCAATTGCTTGACGGTTTGTGGCTTGACTTTTCGCGCTTTAGCGCGATTCAGAGCGGCCAAAAGGCGCTGCGCGTTTCTGGGAGATCGCAGCAAATGAGCGGTTTCGAGCAGGCTTGACAGTTCAGCCGCCGCAATCATGGCGACATCCTCACTGGCCCGCCGATTGATGATGATGATTTCGCGATTGGCCGTCACTTCGTTGCAGAGTTTCGCCAGATTCGCGCGAGCCTGGGTGTAGGTTGTTTGGATTGGCATAAATGGTCTCACGAACGAAATACTTGTACAGACTTAATGTACAAATGTGAATCGCCATAGTCAAGCGTTTTTTGCAACGGCGAAACATGACCAACCGGGCTTTCGCTTTTGGGGTGGAGGCGCAACCTTTCAGCAAATTTTCTGTAAAATATTGAATAGAGGCGAAGCCGTCGGCTTTCGCCATGATAATCAATGCCATCTTTGCGCCGGCACCATGCTTTGGAAGCTCATCTTCTATTCGAAGGAAACAAGTGTATGCGTCGGTATTTACAGATTTCTCTCATCTTGTGCGCGCCGCTGTTGTTGGGCTGCGACGAGCGCCCCTCCGAGCGCCGCGCGTTGCGTGAAGAACGAGAATCTCGCCGAAGAGAAGGCGCTTTGGCCGAAACCCGGCAGATTCAGTTGGGCAACGCGACTTCGTTGCGCCTCGATATCGAGTACAATGGCGGGAATTTGACGATCGAACGCGAAACCACCGGCCTGCTCGCCGACGTCAATTTGCAATTCGACCGCGAAGAGAACCGTCCCTACATCGACTTTGACTCATCTTCATCTTCGCCGACACTACGAATACGCAGCCCACGCCAGCGCGATGGCGATCTTTCGCTCGACAAATTTCGCGATAATGACTGGCGGATCAAATTAAGTCCGCAGATTCCCATCGATTTCAGAATCGACGCCGGCGCTATTGACGGCCAGTTTGATTTGACGGCGCTGAAGGTGGCGGATCTCAACTTCAACGTCGGCGCGGGAGAGTTGAACCTGGAATTTATGGAGCCTAATTCCGAGCGCCCGAGTCTCAGCATCAACTCCGGCGCGGCGGAGATGAGGGCAAAAGGCTTGTGCAATGCCAACTTCCGCCGGCTCGATTTTAACGGCGGCGTTGGTACTTCGCGGCTTTCGTTTGACGGCGACTGGAAAGGCGACGGCCGTGTGGATATGAATCTCGGCGTCGGCAAGAACACCATTTTGCTGGCGCGCCATATCGGCGCAAAGGTGCATCCGTCCGGCTCGTTTCTCTCGCCGATCAGTTTGCACGGTTTCCAAAAGCGCGGCGGCATGCACTACTCGGAAAATTACGACGAAGCCACCGGCCGTCTCGATTTCGACATCAAAATGGGCGTTGGGCATACCTCGATCGATTGGATTGAGTAGTGCCCGTTGCTAGTGCATCGTTTCACAAAAACATTTTCATAAAACCGTCATTGTGAGGAGGCGAAGCAATCCGCTGATTACAAAGAGATTGCTTCGCTGCGCTCGCACGAATGACAACGTTTTAGTGCGATGTATTTCGAAATTTAAAAATTGTTGCATTTCAGTAACATTTATCTTGACATTTGGGGATGATTTGTGTATTTTACCCCAGATTTTTTATTGTGTATTGCGAACCAAAGCTGGAAAGTTTAGTATTAATATGTAAGGCTTTTCTGATTGCAACGACCTTTGGTAGATTGACTTTGGCCTAAGATTTGCAATTTAATAACTCAGCATGAACGAAAAGCGGGGATGAAATGGTGTACAAAAGGACAGCATAGACAAAAGTTGAATAATCTACAGGCCTGGGTAAGGGGTTCAAGATGGAAGCGATTGATTTTATGTGCTTTGGTTGGTCATAATTGCTGTTTGAGCAAATAAGATAAATCTTATCAGATCCCCCAAAACCCGCAAAAAAAACTTGCCATTCGCTCTCCGCATTTTCGCATGTATGCAGGTATTACATTTTCGTTTTTGCTATAGCCCCGTAATGATACACTTTTTACAGGTCTGTACAACTTTGCACCCCACCCTTGATATGACCTTGGCAACTCGGCTGTTGACAAACTGCTTTTTAATTATTATATTTGCCGTATCCCGCCAGGGAAAGTGTTCTTTCGGGTTAGCTCCCAGGGGTAGGATAATACATTCGAGTCAGGAGGTAGGACTCGGCTAAGCGGTGTCTGAAGCGGCGTCCCCAAGACTAGGTCCGAAGGAATGCGTCCGTTGCGCGATCACGGCACCATGAACTTCAACTTTGATGAGTAGTTCTATGAATGATCCACGACTTGCACGGCTGGCGGAGGTGTTGACGTCGCACTCCACGCGCTTGCAAAAAGGCGAGCGCGTTTTGATAGAAGCATTTGACGTTCCCGAGGCGTTTACCAACGCGCTTATTGAAGCCGCGGTTGATTGCGGCGCGATTCCGATTGTTGAGACCAAGCACAACAAGGTGTTGCGGCAGCTTTATCGCCAATACGGTGAAGAGGCCTTTCGGCTGCTCGGTGAAATTGAAAAGTTCCGCATGGAAAGAATGGACGCGTACATCGGCGTGCGCGGCAATGACAATATTTGCGAGATGTCTGACGTGCCCGGCATCAAGATGAGCTATTTACAGCGACACATTTTTCAACCGGTTCACCACGACATTCGCCTGAAAACCAAATGGGTGGTTTTGCGCTATCCGAACTCGTCGATGGCGCAACAGGCCGGCATGAGCACCGAGGCCTTCGAAGATTTTTATTTTGAAGTTTGCACGATGGATTACGGCCGCATGACCGAGGCGATGCAGGCGCTGAAAGATCGCATGGAGAGCGCCGACCGCGTGCAGATTCTCGGCCCGGAAACCGAGCTGAACTTCAGCATCAAAGGCATTCCGGCGATACCCTGCGGCGGCGAATACAACATTCCCGACGGCGAGTGTTTCACCGCGCCGGTGCGGAGTTCGGTGAACGGCGTTATCAGCTTCAACACGCCGACGATTTATCAGGGCGTGGCGTTCTCCGACATCAAGCTGGAGTTTCGCAATGGCAAGATCATCGACGCCACCAGCGACTCGGCGGCCAAATCAACGCGGCTGAATGAAGTGTTCAACACCGACGAGGGCGCGCGCTACGTGGGCGAGTTCTCGTTCGGTTTCAATCCGTTCATCACGCGGCCGATGCTCGACATTCTTTTTGACGAGAAGATCGCCGGCTCGTTCCATTTCACCCCCGGCAATGCCTACGAGAATGCTGACAACGGCAATCGCTCCCAGATTCATTGGGACATGGTGATGATCCAATCGCCGGAGTTCGGCGGCGGCGAAATCTGGCTCGATGGCGAGATGATCCGCAAAGACGGTCGCTTCGTGCCCTCGGATTTGCACCCGCTCAATCCGGAAAATCTCAAAAGCGAGTACGACGATTTTTCAACCTCATCATCGCGGCGCCGGAGAACCAGAGAAAAAGTTTATACTGACGAAGTTCTGGTATGATCCCGACCCGCCTTTTGAATTTTTCTCTAAGGAAAATCGGGATTCGACTTTTAAATGCATGATCAAGGCATGAAAGTCACGATTGAATATTGCACGGTTTGAAACTACTTCCCTCGCGCCTCCAGTTTGAAGGCGGAAATTGCGAAGCGTTTCCCGGACTGCCAGATCGAGCTGATCGAAGGCAGCGGCGGCGTTTTTGAAGTGAAAAAAGAAGATCGATTGCTTTTTTCCAAGAAAAAGATGGGACGTTTCCCGGAGCCGCAGGAAATTTTAACGCAGTTGCAATCCTAACCCAGACGGCTCGTCTGAAAAGCGGCAACCGAATAAGCTCGCTACGTCTGCAGGGTTATGGGTTCACAGTTGCTCATATTCGTACTCCCGCTCTTACGCGCTTTTGAAAATTTTGCAAAGCGAGCAAGAGTAAGAACGGAAGTGCGAGTACGAGAAAAGGGTATGAGTTCAAACGACATGTACCTCATCATGGCGTCATTTCTTATTTTCGGGTTGGCAAGCCGGGGTCAAATTTGGGGCTTCGGCTTGCGCAGCCCGCATCCGGATTTCGGCAATTTTGCGGGCGCGGTGTTTTGGCCGAGGGCGGGAGAACATTTAAAATTGGGCATAAAAAAATCAGCCACATCCCCTGAAGCAGCACCAACACACCTTCTTCTCTCGAAAACCCATTCCTTCGATACACCACTACAACAAGCTTCACTTCAGCACTTCATCCAACATCTCGCCGACAGCTTGCAAGCGGAAATCGGCGTCGCGTTTTGTGATCTCGAAACCGGCAAAGAGTTTTTCTGCAACGAACGCAAAATGATGCACGCGGCGAGCACGATGAAAGTGCCGGTAATGATCGAAGTGTTCCGGCAAGCCGGGCGGGGGAAATTTCGCCTCGACGATTCCTTAACAGTAAAAAATCAATTCAATAGTATTGTCGATAACTCGCCTTATCATTTGGATATCGGCGATGATAGCGACGAATCCATCTATGGCGCCATCGGTAAAAATATGACGATCCGCCAACTTGTCGAGCAGATGATCACTGTCAGCAGCAATTTGGCGACGAATATTCTCATCGATCTGGTGGGCGCGGCGAAGGTGATGGCGACGCTGCGCGAGCTGGGCGTGAAGAATATGCAGGTGCGGCGCGG
>JBOHQZ010000499.1:0-5231 GCA_050732275.1 bacterium | reverse complement strand
CGTACATCAGAGAAAATTGCAAAAATTCGGTGCGCACGATCGCCGCCAAGCCGCCGCGAAATGCGTAGATCATCGAGAGCAACGCGCCGAGCGTAACGCCGAGCCACAACGGCCAGCCCAACAGCATGCGGCAGAGCACGCCAATCATCAACACATACGGTGCCGGTGTCGCCAGGACAAAAATAAAAAAGGCTCCGGCCAAGCTGACGCTGCGGCCATAAGCCTTTTCCAATTGATCGGGAATGGTGTAAAAGCGCGTTCGCCAGGCGCGGCCGGCAATGAACAACGCGAAGATGACGGCGTAAAGATAATACGGCGCACCAAAGACCAGCCAGTTCGACAAGCCGTATTTGTAGCTAAATTCACCGACGCCGAGAACGCCGCCGTACCATGTTGAGACGAGCGTCACCACGAACGCCGGCAGGGAAATGCGCCGGCCCGCGACGAGATATTCTTCGGCAGATTCGTGGCCGCGGCGCGAGCGAATGAATCCGAGAATGAAAAGGCCGATGAGATAAATTCCCAACAGAACGTATTCAATTGCGCTCAGCGTCATTCAATCGCTATTTGAAAGATAGTCAACTGCGAAATTTTGTCTGTGCTCATCACCTCATAAAATATGAAAATTTACGTTCGCAACAAAACAAATAAATTTGACTACGAAAAGAGAAATCCCACGGAAATAAGTGGCTGGGATAAAATTTCTTCACACGGATCAAAAACTCACACGGATTCTTTTGGAATTGCTTTATCGGTATGAGTTTTTGATCCGTGTGCCCAAGCCTCTCAATTCAGTGGGATCGCAAATTCAGGGCGCGAAAAAGATATTCATCGCGCTTATTTCTGCAACAGCCGCTTCAAAATCTCTCGCGCCTCCGGCTCAGAACGATTGGCGAGTGCTTGCACGGCTGCTTTGCGGACGCGACGGTCCGTATCTTTGTTCAGCGCCTCGTCCAAAATGATCAGAGATTCCGCGCTTTCCGAATCAGCCAACAGGGCAACCGCGGAGGCGCGCATCGCCCAATTCTCGTGCTCTCGCGCCAAACGCTTGATCTCCGGCAGCGCCGTTTTCTCATCGCGATCCAGCAAGGCCGCCAACGCTTGCAAATTCACCTGCTCGTCGTCGGACAAATGCTCGGCATAAGCTCTGTGCTCGAAACCCCAGTGCAAGTCTCCGGCGATGAACGGTAATGGTCCACTTGGAAAGGGCGGCATCGGCGGCAATGGTGGTATGGCCGGAATCGGTGCGAAGGCCGGAAGCGGAGGTATCGGAGGGATGGGCGGTATCGGCGGAATATCTGGCAGGCGTGCAAGGCCTCTCGAAGCCTCTTGCATGGCCGCATTTATTTCCGGCCAGTTGATTTGTTCCATGGCTTGCATCGCCTGCGCGATCGCAGGCCCGGCTTGCATCATGGCCTGCTCGACAGCAGGACCGATGTGCGACATGGCTTCGGCTTGCAATTCGTAAATGTGCGGCGCTATCTCTGCTTGGATATGAGCCGCCTCGACTTGCATTTTCCCTTGCTCGACAAATAGCCGCGCTTGCTCGTAAGCCAGTTCCGCTTGCCTTCGCGTCAAATTACGCTGCAAATCAACCGAGCGCTGCGATTTCGGTTTCGTTGCCGAGCTATCGCGTGCGGTTGAATCCTGGCTCACCGTAAAATCCGGGTGCAGCAAAACGAACAGTAGCAGAGCGGGAAAGAGAAACGAACGCTTCATTTTTCACCTCGTCTCGTGCAACGTTAGAATCATTAAATGGCTTTAGATTTCCAAAAAATTCCCAACGGATGACAGCGGCCAACGGATAAGAAGAATTTTACTTTAATCCGTTGGCCGCCTTTATCCGTTGGTGATAAAAAATTTCAGATTTTTTTCTTGGCCTGTTGGCCTGATTTATTTGCCTCTCCAGTCGAGCCGACTGGCCTACAGTCGTAGGCAGCGTCCGTAGGGGCTACTTCTCGCCGCGCAAAATTTTCAGCAATGCTTCCTTGGCTTTCGGCGAATCGATTTGCGACAGCGCCGAGACCGCGGCTTTGCGCATTTGCAGATCGGGATCCTTTTGCGCGATTTCCAACAACACCGGCACCGCCGCGTCGTCGTCTAAATTGCCGAGCGAATACAACGCCGTCTTTTTTAATTCCATCGATCCCCCGCCGCGAACGACCTCCATCAAAGCGTCGCGTGCCGCAGGCTTTGAGGTGTTGGCAATGGCATAAATCGCCGCCTTCTTCAATTCCTCGTTAGGGTTCGTTTTAATCACATTGACCAAAGCGGCGACGGTCTGGTCATCATCAACATTGCCCATGGCATGAATCAACGCTTTCGCGACTTCCACATCCTGTTCTTGTGCGGCCATCTTGCCGAGGAACGCCACGCCCTCGGGCTCACCGGTGTTGCTGATGGCATAGGCCGCCGCCTTGCGCACGCGGGTGTCGGTGCTTTTGGTGAAAATGTTCTGCAAAGATTTTAACGCAATTTCGCCCGAAAGGTTGCCAATGGCGTAGACCGCGGCGGTTTGCAATTCGGCATCGCCTGGATCGAGCGCCGTCTTTTCGAGCGCGGCAACGGCTTCCGGCTCGCCGGTATTTCCCAACGCATACAACGCGGCTTTGCGCACTTCCCGCACCGTGCTGCCGGCTAAAATTTCGCCGAGCGCGCGAACCGCGGCCGCTGAACCGTAGTTCCCGATTGCATAAGTCGCTGCCTTGCCCAGCTCCTCATCGGTGGAAGTCTTCGCGGTGCGCAGCAAAAAATCCAGGCCCGTGCTTTCATCGGTGTTGGCGATGCTGTACAACGCGGCTTTGCGCACTTCCTGATCCGCGCCGGATTCGACGACTTTCATCAACGCGTTCACGCTGGCGGGTTCGCTTTGATTGCCGAGCGCGTGTACGGCGTTTTTCTGCACCGCCGGATCGGGATCGGTCAGCGCCAGTTTCTCGAGCGCCGCCGTCGCTTCCGGGCCTTCGATGTTGCCGAGCACAAAAACGATCTTGCGCCGCAGGTTGGAGCTTTTTTCAGTTTGCAACAATTCGAGCAGCAGCTTCGCCGTCGCCGGGTCATCATCATATTGGCTCAAGGCGTAGATGGCTTGCAATTTGATGTCTTCGTCCTCGTTGCTGCGCATCGCCTCCAGCTCGGCCTTATATTTCGGCTTGCCCGCCTTTGCCAACTGATCCGCAAGCCGTACCATGTTGCCGCGAGCCTCATCCACATATTGACTCTTGGAAAATTTCTCGATGAATTTCTGATAAGCCTGATAAACTTCTTCGGGATTATCACCGCGTTTCTCGCGGCTGTAGCACAGCCAAAAATTGGCGTCGTCGGCATATTGGCTGTTGGGATATTTCCTGCCAAATGCTTCCAACTGCGTAATGGCCTCGGCCCAGCGTTGATCGAGAACGAGATTGTTGGCCGCCTTGTATTCTTGATTGGCGGCGTCTTGCGGTTCATCTTCGGGCAAGAGCATCGCTGCCGGCTCGATAAACCGTGTTGCACCGTCAAATATTTTCGCTTGCGCAACTTCAAATATTCCGAGCAAGAACGTCAACAAAATGATTTTTCGCATATTGGCCTCTGTATAAATTTAAACGACTACGTTCGTAGTTTTGCCTTCAGGCATCGGGGTTGAGAATAAAACAATTTTTAAGCAATGGCAGATCTTTTTGATTGCGTATATTTTGCGCCTGAAGGCGCTACTACAAACATTGTTTTACAACGCTTTTTTGTCCGGCTTAACCGGCGCAACACTTCGTTGTTCCTGCTGCGCCATTTCAGTAATGTTGATTTTGAACAAAAGCCCGTTGCGCGCGATGCCGTCGCGCACGAGATCGACTGCCGACAAATCATGCCCGGCTTCAAGATTGGCAATTTGCAAGAGGATCAGCTCGAGCTGGCCCATGAGCTGCAAAAGCTGGCGATTGGCCGCCGGATCGATTTCGCGGCGCAAAGCGCGGGCTTCCGTCACCAAACTGCGGGAAAATTGCCGCTCCTGTGAAAAATCGGATTGCGCCGGTTCTGAAAAATCCTCGTTGACCACACCGATCAAAAGAATTTTTGACCGCTCCAGCCATTGTTCGGCACGACCTTGCACCGGTTGCACTTGCGCCGGCGGGGATAATGTGATCTGCGGTGTTTCATGCTGTGGCCACCAATAGTGACCCACGAGCACGCCGACAACAAGTAGGGCCAAAATTCCAGCAGTTCGAACCACAGGAATGAAGAGCGGCTGCTCGTGCCATTTAACGCGCAGCCACATCCAAAGACGTGATAGCACAAACGCCGGCTCCGGCGCGGCGCGTTCATCTTTTTCCATGCGCGCCACGAGGCGATGCCAATAGCCCTCCCAAAAATGTTCGGGCATAGCCGGGCGGATCGGCGCTCCCATGGCATTCAGTGCTTGCTGCATTTCTGCCAAAACCGCACGGCATTGGGTGCAATCGGCAAGATGGACCTGAAGCTTTTGCTCATCTGCCGCGCCGAGATCGCCAAAAATTTTGGCGACGATCGAGGCTTCGTACTTTTTGCAAGGAGTGGTTTTCATCATTCATTCAGTGTTTATTTTCTATGTGACACCAGAAGAGCCGTCCCGGCTACGAGGGCTACGAAACCAAATCCGCTTTATAAAACGCCAGCGCACCCTGCAATTTTTTGAGCGCGCGAAACAACTGGCTTTTCACCGTGCCCTCGGAAATCTTCAGCGCTTTCCCGATTTCGGCCAGCGGCATGTCCTCGTCGTGGCGCAAAATAAAAACCGTTCGTTGTTGCGGCGAGAGCATGTCGAGCGCGCGGCGCAGGTGCGTTCGCATCATTTCCGCTTCGGTCATGATTTCCGGATTGGCCGCGGGATCGTAAGCCGGAATGGGCTGATGCGTTTCGTTGCCATCGAAGCTTTCGCGCAGCTCCATCTCCGACAGCGCTTTTTTGCGCCGCCGGTTCAGGCAAAGATTGACAACGATGCGATGCATCCAGGAGCTGAGCTGCGCCTCGCCGCGAAAGTCGCCGATACTACGAAAGACTTTGATGAACGCTTCCTGTGAAATGTCTTCCGCATCCTGCGCGTTGCCCAACAGATCGTAGGCGAGGTTGAACACCCGCTGCTTGTGACTTTCCACCAACTCACGAAACGCTGACGTTTCGGCCGCCTGCAGTCGCCGAATCAGCTCTTTCTCATCATTTGCCATGCATGACCTTGATTGCATTTCGACGCTTCTAAACAAGTCACTGACCGGTCA
>JBOHQZ010000498.1:0-5233 GCA_050732275.1 bacterium | reverse complement strand
GTTGGCCGCTGCTCGTGCTATCAAGGATGAAGAGTTACGTGCAGAAGTTTTGAGCGCGTTAGCGCCCCGGCTGTCGGAAAGTTTACTTGGCGAAGCGTTGGTCACCGCTCGTAGCATCAAGAATAAAACGTCACGTGCCGATGTTTTGAGCACGTTAGCGCCTCGGCTTTCGGAGAGCGAGCAGGTGAAAGTGCTGAACGAAGCGTTGGCAGTGGCACGCACTATCGCTGAGGAATGGTCACGCGCCAAGGTTTTAAGCGAGTTAGCGTCACGTCTTCTAGAGTCTGAGCAGGTAGAAGTGCTAAAGGAAGCTTTGTCGGCAGCCCGCGCGATTTCTGATGCCGAAGTTTTGGGGAAATTAGTGCCGCGCTTGCCGGAGAGCCTGTTAGGGGAAGCGCTTCAGATGGCGAAGACATTGTGTCATCAAGATAAGATCATTGCCGTGCTGTCCAGCCTTGCCACGCGCTGGTCAGCCGCGTGCCGTTCAACCCAAAGACCTGAGTTTGAAGAGCTGTCGGCAACGTTGCGGGCCTTTGCACGCACCAGGCGGCCACAACTTCTCCAAGCCATACAAGCGCTGCTCCCCGTCATTGCCGAGCAAGGCGGCACGCCCGTCCTACGCGCAACCGCCCGCGCCATCGTCGATACCGCCAAGTGGTGGCCGTAACTCAACATTTATGTTGAGAAGAAACACGGCGTGCAACATAAATGTTGCGTTACAATCTTAACCTTGACAAGTATAAACCGTCCAGCATGATTTTCTTGATAAGAAAAATCAGTTAGTTGATTTCTACAAAAATGACTTGCTTCGTGTTTTGCTTTTGGCTAAATTAGAGCAGCTAAAGTTGGACTGGTTTTTAAATTTTTCGGGGTAAAGCATTTGGTGACGGGCAGAATTTATAATCTCACGCAGGTCGACTATTCAGCGCGCGGTCAAATAGTCAAAATCATTGTCGATAGCGTTCCCAAATCCCAAACGGTGATCTTTTTCGGCATAGACTGCTTTGGCGAAAATTATTATTTCACGGAAGAAGGTTTGAAATATATTACAGACTCACGACGGGGTCGTCAAACTCAAGAGTTTGTTTTGCATTATCTTAATAAAATACCCAAGACGCTTGCAACGCCGCTACTCTTGGGCCACAATCTACTTGAAATGGAGAATTTTCTGTACTGTCAAAAATACGCGATCGAAGAACATCTTAACAAAAAAGAGTTGTTGGCCGTGGTGCTTAAAAAATCGAATATCACTGTCGTGTGGAACTTTTACTGGTTAGAAAAGAACAAGCTTCCACACCACATTGAAATTCTTCAACATTTCAAATAACCAACTGTTGATGGTGATGATTATGACATATCTGCTCAAATTTAGATATGATGACCGCGACTTTTTAGAGATTTGGCTCCCTGAGTTTGATTCCGCCACCGAATTCGAGTTTGAAGATGGCCTTTACGAATATGCCAATACGGCAAAACTCAAAGGCTCCGATCGCGCCTTTGATAGCATCATGGTTGACGCCTTTTCCAAAGCCTATTCAGATATTATTGACGAAGTCAAGCGCAAAGAACCTCCGGTTGAAAAGGAAAACTATGATGTTCCCAGCTTGAATCTTTATCAAGTTAGATTAAGTGAAATTCTGGAAAATATTTACCAGAATTTTGTTTGTAAAAAAAAGCAGCCTCGGCAGGAAGAAGTTTTGGCTTATTGAGAATGACCTCACGAATTTAAAAGCTCCTTCACAGCGGTTGTTTCTCCCATCTTTTGATGTCACATACAATATTCTTAACAGGCGAATCGGCATGATCGACGACATTGTGTCATCATGACGGAGCATTGCTTTGTTGTCCAGTCTTGCCTCGCGCTGGTTAGCCGCGTGTCGTTCAACCCAAAGAACTGAGTTTGAAGAACTGTCGGCAACGTTGCGGGCCTTTGCGCGCACCAAACGGCCACAACTTCTCCAAGCCATCCAAGCGCTGCTCCCCGTCATTGCCGAACAAGGCGACACGCCCGTGCTGCGCGAAACCGCCTGCGCCATCTTCGATACCGCCAAGTGGTGGCCGTGAGTAAACCGTCCCGACGTGCGCAGCACCATGTCACTAACTTTTGCGCCGGTCGAAAGTCTGTCCCCAACGGGGAAAAATACGGTAGCGCAGGGCAACGCTCTGTGGTTGAAGAATGGGCCTATTATTAAGCCCTGAAAGGGCGTTATGCTTCATGGTTTGTTCGTGCCAACGTTCTATTTTGCCCTTTCAGGGCTTATCATCACCGGTTGGTATTATTTTCAAGGGCGTTGCCCTTGGCTTTCTCATCTTTCCCCTTCGGGGAAATTTTTATCCATGAGATCGCAGCAACGACTTGACTTCTTTTGAAAAGCTGATTATATTTGGATTTGCATTTCTCAAATAGATTCATCGAGCAATTCTCAAAACAGGAGAATCCCGCATGATTGACGACATTAAAAAACTCAGCGAAAAATACCAACCCGAATGCGCGCAATTCCTCTGCGACCTCATCGCCACGCCGTCGATGAGCAGTCAGGAGGAAAAGGTAATAAACGTCATTCGCAAAAAGATGGAGCAATTCCGTTACGACGAAGTCACAGTCGATCCGATGGGGAATTTGCTCGGCCGCATCGGCAAGGGCAAAACCGTCATCGCGCTCGATGCGCATGTGGACACGGTTGATGTCGGCAACGCGAGCCTGTGGAAAACCGATCCGTTCAAAGGTGTGATCAAAGACGGCGTGATCTATGGCCGCGGCGCTTCGGACATGAAAGGCTCGGTGGCTTCCATCGTTTTTGCCGGACGTATCGTGAAAGAGCTAGGTTTGGCGGATGCTGTCACGCTTTATGTCGTGTGCAGCGTGCAGGAAGAAGATTGCGACGGCTTGTGCTGGCAATATATTGTGAAAGAAGACAAGCTCCGGCCGGATTGTGTCGTCATCACCGAGCCGACGAATCTCGGCATTTATCGCGGCCATCGCGGCCGCATGGAAATGGAAGTGCGCACGCAAGGTCTCTCCTGCCACGGCTCGATGCCCGAGCGCGGCGTCAATGCGATTTACAAAATGGCGCCGATCATTGCCGACATTGAAAAACTGAACGAGCGGCTTGCGCCCGACCCGTTTTTGGGCAAAGGCACGGTGACGATTTCGGAAGTGCGCTCGACTTCGCCATCGTTGTGCGCCGTTGCTGATAGCGCGACGATCCATCTCGACCGCCGCTTGACGAAGGAAGAGACGATGGAATCCGCAGTGAAAGAAGTACAAGGCCTGCCGAGCGTGCAGCGTGCCGGCGCCGAGGTCGTGGTGTTGGATTATGCCGTACCAAGTTACAAAGGGCTCACTTATCCCACCAAAAAATATTATCCCACTTGGTTGTTAGATGAGAATCATCCGGCGATGAAAGCCGGTGAAGAAACTTATCGGCAGCTCTTCAATGAAGCGCCGCGCGTGAGCCGCTGGAATTTCAGCACCAACGGCATCGCGACGATGGGCATGCACGGCATTCCGTCCATCGGCTTCGGTCCGGCCAACGAAATTCACGCGCACTCGCCGGAAGATCAATGCCCCATCGATCATCTCGGCAAAGCGATGAGCTTTTATGCGGCGTTTCCGAGGTTTTTTGTGGGAAAGAAGTGATTGATTTTTATCTGTAATTGGGTTACCTTTTGGGAGGGGTTTTTTAAACGAATTTGATCATCTGAATGTTCATAATCATTGGTGTTCTTACGAGGTGAAAGATGTCGGTACAATCAGTCACGCTGAACCTTCCCGAAACCGTCTATGAACAAATTCAACGCGCCGCAATAAAGACAAAACGGCGAGTTGATGAAATTATGGCGGAAGCGGTTGCCGCTGTTGCCCCGATTATGGACAGCGCCCCCCAAAATTTGCGTTCGGTGTTGGCGCAAATGGCTTATCTCAATGATGCCGCCTTGTGGCAAGCGGCGCGTTCGACCATGACAGTAGAGCAACGCGAACGTCTTCAACTCCTGCACGATAAGCAACAGCGCGAAACGTTAACGGCTGAAGAGAAAACGGAAGAACAGATTTTACTTACACTCTACCGCGAGACGATCCTGATTCGGGCGCAGGCCGTGGTGATTTTAAAAATGCGTGGTTATAGCGTTTCCGATCAGGAGCAATTTGCGCCTATCGAATGAGTTCCCAGTACATACCAACACCACTTCGGAAACGTGTTGCAGAAATGGCGCGCTTTCGTTGTGGCTGAACCATCCTGATATTGTCGCCGCCCGCCGTCTTTGGGGGATCGCGGGTTGGCACCCTCCTATTGATTGATTCTCTAAATTAAAACAATTTAAGGAGCAACCATGACCGACGCACTACGTGGACGCGATTACATCATGACGCAGGAATGGAGCAACGACGAAATCGATCTCGCGCTCCAAACCGCTGGTGATTTGAAAGAGAAATTTCACAAAGGCACCCCGCATCGGCTGTTGGCGGACAAAACCATCTTTTTGCTGTTCTTCGACAAATCGACACGCACGCGCAATTCGTTTGAAGCCGGCATTACGCAGCTCGGCGGGCATGCGCATTTCATTGATTCCAGCACCTCGCAAATTGCGCACGGGGAAAGCCCGAAAGACACCGGCATCATTCTTTCGAGTTACGGGCACGGCATTGCGATTCGCCACGATCTGATTCCCGGCGAAGGCAACAGCTACATGCGCGAAGTGGCCCAACATGCCAGCAAGCCGGTGATCAATATGCAATGCGACATCGATCATCCTTGCCAAACGCTAGCGGATTTGATGACGATCCGCGAGAAATACGGCAAAAATCTGCGCGGCCTCAAGATCGCGGTGGCGTGGACTTATGCGCCGAGTTATGCCAAGCCGATGTCCGTACCGCAAGGCTTGATCATGCTGATGACGCGCTTCGGCCTCGACGTGACGCTGGCGCATCCGCCGGAATACACGCTGATGAGCAACACCATGCAAATCGCGCGCGAGAATGCGCAGAAGAATGGTATCAAATTCAACGTCGTCGATAATCTCGAAGAGGCGTTTCGCGACGCAGATATTGTTTATCCCAAAAGCTGGGGCATCGAATCCCTTTTTAAACAGCCGGAAAGAGCGCTCGAGCTTTCCAAGCGCTACAAGTCGTGGATTTGCGACGAGAAGCTGATGTCGATCACGAAGAAGGAATCGATTTACATGCACTGCCTGCCGGCGGATCGCGGCAACGAAGTGACCGACGCGGTGATCG
>JBOHQZ010000497.1:0-5242 GCA_050732275.1 bacterium | reverse complement strand
TTTAAAGATGAAGCGGCGGACCTCATCAAAAAATATCGTTCGCCGCAAGAAGTTGATATCGCGCTTGAAAATGTGCGGCAACGCTGGGATAATTTGTTGTGCACGGTCGAAGTCGGCACGCCGGACGACGCGACGAATATCATGCTCAACACCTGGCTGAAATATCAAGCCATCTCCGGACGTTTGTGGGGACGCACGGCGTATTATCAAACCGGCGGCGCGTTCGGCTTTCGCGATCAATTGCAGGATAGCCAAATCTTTTTGCCCATCGATTCGGCGCAAACGAAAAAGCAAATTCTTTTGCACGCCCGGCATCAATTCAAAGACGGCTCGGTTTATCATTGGTGGCATCCAATCTCGGAGATTGGCTTGCAAAACAAAATTTCCGACAATCTGCTGTGGCTGCCGTTCGTCGTCAACAATTATTTGCAGGAAACCAACGATTTTGGCATTCTGGAGTGCCAAGAGCCATTTGTCGATGACGCCACCACCGCCTCGATTTATGATCACTGTCTGCGCGCCATCAACAAAGCGCTCGAACGCTTTGGCTCTCATGGATTGCCTCTCATTGGCGCGGGTGATTGGAACGACGGCCTGAGCGCAGTCGGTTTGGACATGCAAGGCGAATCGGTTTGGCTCGCTCATTTCATACATCATATTTTGAATGACTTCGCCACGATTGCGGAGAAATACGGCGCGGCCACGCAGGCGCAAACCTATCGCGCGCGTGTGCAACATCTCAAGGAAAAGATTAATTCTCAAGCTTGGGACGGCGAGTGGTATTATCGCGCCACCAAGGACAACGGTGAGAAAATCGGCAGCAAGGAAAATGTCGAGGGCCAAATTTATCTCAATGCGCAAACCTGGGCCGTCATTGCCGGCGTCGCCGACCGCGAGCGCGCCGAGCAAGTGATGACTGCGGTGGAGCAGAAGCTCGAATACATAGCCGGTCCACTCTTGCTTTATCCTGGCTATAAAACGCCGGACAAATTCATCGGCTATCTTTCACGTTACGCTGCTGGCATGCGTGAAAATGGCGGCGTTTACACGCATGCCGCAACGTGGACCGTGATTGCCGAAGCCATGTTGGGCCGCGGCGAAGCGGCGTTTCGCATGTTCTCGAAAATCAATCCCATCAATCGCGGCAAAAAGCCGGACGAGTATTTTGCCGAGCCGTATGTCACGCCCGGCAACATCGAAGGTCCGAACTCAAAATTTTATGGCCGCGGCGGCTGGACCTGGTACACCGGCTCCGCGAGCTGGCTCTTCAAAGTCGGCTTGGAATGGATTCTCGGCATTCGCCCGACTTTTGAAGGATTGGTGATTGATCCGTGCATACCCTCGGCGTGGGATGGATTTAAAGCGTGTCGCAATTTTCGCGGCGCAGTTTATAATATTGAGTTGAAAAATCCCGAGCACGTTAATGGCGGCGTAAAAGAGATTTTGATTGACGGCGAGAAATATGCGGAACATTGTTTGAAATCGAAGCCGGCTTTGCCCGTTTTTGAAATGGGATCGACGCACCAGATAGTGGTGACACTTGGAAAACTGCACTGAGTCCTATCATGCAAACAAAAAAACAAAAATATTCCCCAACGAATAGAAACAACACAACGGATAAAATAAAATCAGTTATACCGCCCACGGCGGGATTTCTATCTGTTGGGGCATCTTTTTTTCGTATTATCTTTTTAATAGCTACTCTAACTTTTGCAACATTCTCCTTTGCACAAAATCGACACCTCCAATCCACCGCCGCGATGAGCGACAGCGCCTTCCTCGATCTCGTGCAGCGCACCGCTTTTGATTTTTTCTGGAAAGAAGCCAACCCGAACAACGGCTTGATCAAAGATCGCAGCGCGAATGGCGCGCCGTGCAGCATCGCCTCCGTCGGATTCGGTTTGACTGCCATTGGCATTGCGATTGACCGCGGCTGGATCACGCGCGCCGCCGGGCGCGATCGCACCTTGACGACTCTAAAAACCTTTTGGGAGAAACCGCAGGGCCGCGATCCGCAAGGATACATTGGCTATAAAGGCTTCTTTTATCATTTTCTCGATATGGACACGGCATTGCGCACGTGGAATTCGGAATTGTCCTCGATTGACAGCGCCCTGCTGTTCGCGGGAATTCTTTATGCCAAACAGTATTTCACGGCCTCCGATTCTCTTGAAAGCAAAATTCGCGCGCTGGCCGATTCGATCTATTATCGCGCCGATTGGAGTTGGATGCGCAATTTTCAACCCAATCTCACGCTCGGCTGGCATCCTGAAACGGGTTTTATCAATGCCTGGTGGCGCGGCTATAATGAAGCCATGATCATGAATATCTTGGGACTCGGCTCACCGACGCATCCGATTCCGGCGTCGACCTGGCAGGCGTGGACGAGCGGTTATCAATGGCAAATCCAATACGGCTATTCTTATGTGACGTTTCCGCCGCTGTTCGGGCATCAGTATTCGCATTGTTGGATCGACTTCCGCAATATTCAAGATGACTATATGCGCAATCGTGGCATCGATTATTTTGAAAACTCACGGCGGGCGACATTGGCGGCGCGCGCCTATTGCATCGCCAACCCGGGAAGATGGAGTGGTTACGGCGAGAACATCTGGGGCATTACCGCATGTGATGGGCCGAACGGTTATCGCGCCCGTGGCGCGCCGCCGGCGCAAAATGACGACGGCACTATCGCGCCCACCGCTGCCGGCGGCTCGATGCCGTTCACGCCGCAAGAGTCACTGACCGCCATGCGATATATGTACGATACCTATCGCAATCTTATCTGGACAGAATATGGTTTTCGTGACGCCTTCAACTTAACCCAAGGCTGGTGGGGGCCGGATGTCATCGGCATCGATGAAGGCCCGATTGTGGTAATGATCGAAAACTATCGCACCGGCCGGGTATGGAATCTCTTTATGCAAAATGAAGACGTTCAGCGCGGCTTGCAACGCGCTGGCTTCACCGCCGTCACGCGCGTTGGAGAAAAGACCACCGAGATTCCGGACAACTACGCTCTCTTTCAAAACCATCCCAATCCCTTCAATCCCTCGACGACGATTCGTTTTGCGCTGCCGCAACGCGAGCATGTGACGTTGAAAGTGTTCGATGTGACCGGCCGCGAAGTGGCGACGCTGGTGGATTGCGAAATAGCGGCAGGGAATCATGTCGTGGCGTTCGCGTCCCGCAACGGCGGAGCGGCGAGCGGCTTGTATTTCTACCAAATCACCGCAGGCAAATTTTCTCAAACCCGCAAGGCTGTTTTATCGAGATAACATGCTCATCTTATCCAACATCGTCATTGCCGTTGTCGCCCTTTTGCATCTGGGCTTTCTCGCTCTGGAAATGTTCTTTTGGAACCATCCTATCGGAAAACGAATCTTCAATTTATCCGACGAAGCGGCTTCATCTTCAGCGGCTCTTGCTGCCAATCAAGGTCTTTATAACGGCTTTCTGGCCGCAGGTTTGATCTGGGGACTTTGGTCAGGGCTCACCACCGTCAAATTCTTTTTCCTCGGTTGTGTGGTCATCGCCGGCATTTATGGAGGTTTGACAGCCAAGCGATCTATTTTGTTTACGCAGGCATTTCCCGGGTTGCTTGGCCTTATTTTGACGTATCTCGCAAGCTGACAAATCGATCAATCTTATTGCAAGGACGAGGCGATGATGAAAACGCATTGGACATACAAAGTTTCCGTTTGCGTTATGTTGCTTGCGGCCTGGTCAATCGGCTGCAAAGAAAAAACTCGACAAACTGCCACTGCTACCGCTACTGCCACTTTCTCCTGGGATCCTTTTCTCGACACCTTGCAAGTCCGCACGCTAAAATTTTTTCTCGAAACCACGGACCAAGCCACCGGCTTGACGCCGGATCGCTGGCCTTCGTCGAGTCCCTCCAGCATCGCCGCCGTCGGTTTTGCGCTCACCGCTTATTCGATTGCCGCCGAGCGCCAAGTCATCACGAGAACAGAAGCCGCGCAGCGCACGCTGAACACGCTGCGGTTCTTCTGGCAGCTTCCGCAAGGCGATCAACCACAAAATGTCGGCGGCTACAAAGGTTTCTTTTATCATTTTCTAAAAATTCCCAGCGGCGCGCGCGAGTGGAATTGCGAGTTGTCAACAATTGACACAGCATTGCTATTGGCGGGCGTGCTGTTCTGCCAATCCTATTTTGATCAAGCAAGCGATGATGAATCCTTGATTCGCAGCCTCGCCGATTCGCTATATTGGCGCGCCGATTGGAATTGGTTCATGGCGAATACCAACGGCCTTAAAACCTCGTGGCACCCGGAAAGAGGTTTTGGTCCCCATATTTGGGACGGCTACGACGAAGCGATAATTCTTTACATTCTCGGTCTCGGCTCGCCCACGCATCCTTTGCCGGAAAGCGTGTGGCAAGTGTGGACGAAGCCTTATGTATGGGCGAAGTATTACGGGCTTGAGTTCGTCAGCTTCGGACCGTTGTTCGGCCATCAATACTCGCATTGTTGGATTGATTTCCGCGGCATTCAGGACGACTATATGCGCGAGAAAGGCGTCGATTATTTTGAAAACTCGCGACGGGCAACCTACACGCAGCAAGCCTACGCCAAAGAGAATCCGAACCGCTATCGTGATTATGCGGAGAACATTTGGGGCTTCACCGCATGTGATGGCCCGAAGGATACAACGTTTGTGGTTGATGGCCGAAAACGACAATTCTGGTCATATCGCGCGCGCGGTGTTTCCTTCGATTGGATCGAAGATGACGGCACGCTCGCGCCCACTGCCGCCGGCGGCTCCGTCGCCTTCGCGCCGGAGATTTGCATCCCCGCATTGAAAGCCATGCGCGCGAAATATGACACATTGCTGTGGAAAGAATACGGCTTTCTCGATTCTTTCAATCCTTCTTATATTACGCCGAAAACTCCCAACGGCTGGTTCGATCATGATTACCTCGGCATCGACCAAGGCCCGATCGTGATCATGATCGAGAATTTGCGCAACGATTTTGTATGGAAGGTGATGAAGAAGAACAAGTACATTGTGAAAGGCTTGCAGCGGGCGGGGTTTACGGGCGGGTGGCTGGAGAATGTGAAATAATTCGCGATGAAGGCTATCCGCATGCCCAAAGGCATCGGCCCATTATTCACCAACAAAAACCGGAGGAGGTTATCATGACGGAACTATCTACGCTCTGGCTCCCCATCTTGCTGTCGTCCGTGCTCGTCTTCATCGTGAGCTCCATCATCCACATGGC
>JBOHQZ010000496.1:0-5244 GCA_050732275.1 bacterium | reverse complement strand
TATTGTTGCTCGGCAATTTGTTGTTCCATCAAAGCGATATCAGTTTCAATTCGGCTGCGCTGTGCAAAGTCATTGGCCCGGCTCAATTCACGCTGCGCATCTTCCAGGCGATAACGCAATTCTTGCAGCTTGCCTTCCGGCGAAGCGAGCCAATTGAGATGCTCTCGCAATTTTTCCAAAGTCGAGTCAAATTCACCGGTGAAGTCGAGGTATTGGCGGGGATCGAGCCGAAAAGGGATTTCCACATCGGGATGGAGAAGAAGGGGAATAATGGGCTTTTATTTGAGGGCGCGCGTCCATTCGAGCTTGCAAGTGGATTGGGGGTTGACGCTGTCGTGCGTCATCACAAACAATAGGCTGTCGCAAACGCGAATGGCCTCGGCGATTTGCTCGTCCCAATCTTGCCCGGGCTTCAAATCGATTTTGTCGAGCCAAATTGGGAACGACGGTGCGCCGGCTTCCAGTGCGTTGTGGAGCCGGAGCGCAAAATCTTCTGCATCAAAGCGAGAATAACTGAGAAAGTGATGGCCGGGCATGGATCACCGTGAGGTTTATTTTATTGCACGCGGATAAAGCAATTTATAAAACAAAAATCCGTGAAAATCAGTACCATCCGCGTCATCCGTGTTCATGGAGAGCGTCGTCGCCTGAAGGCGATACTACGAACGGGCAGCATAGCCCAAAGCCGCGTCGATGTCTTCTGGAGTGAGCGATGGGTAGCTGCGCAAAATCTCTTCTTCACTCACTCCTGCTGCCAGGTTGTCTAAAATTATCGAGACCATGATACGAGTGCCACGAATACACGCTTTGCCATGACACACGTTCGGATTGATGCTGATACGATCTTGCCAGTTATTGATCATTTTATCACCCAGCGCGGATACCGTAGGCGCAGGACAACCAAACAGGAAACAATTATCCGCCGAACTTCACCGAAACCACCGAGTTTCGCCGAGAGAAAAATTTTTTCGGCGAATCTCGGTGTCTTCGGCGTTTCTCGGTGGGATTTCTTGTTTTTTGCAAAGATTACATTTGTATTGAGCTGGTGTTTCTTTTTTAGCAAGCGCTGTCGCCTACCCCGCTCCGCCTTTTCTTAATTTAACAAGGATGGGGGCGGAGAAGGCGATACTACGAACCTCTCACTCCGCCGTCAACCCCACCACGCGATAATTGAATTCATACGACAGGCTGCTGCTCCAATCATGATCGAGAATGGTTTTGTAGCGCGTGCCGTCGCTGGGGCCGACGGGTTTGCCGTAAGAGTAGAACCAATTGATCACCGGCGTGCCGCTGAAGCCGAGCGCGATCCAGTAGCGGCCGGGCGCCAACTTCGTACCGGCTTTGGAAAAATCAAAATCCTTCCAGCGGTAGCCCGGCTGGGAACTCAGCTCATTTAATGAGACAAAACCGCTGCTGGCGATGCGTTCGCCGGGAACCATTTGCCCCGAGGGCGCTTTTTCATCTTTCAAAATTTCAACCCACAGAAAACCCTCGCCGCCGAATTTTTGCAGCGCCAGTCCGAGTTTTTGCAATTGCAGCGGTTTGGTTAAAACAAAGACCTGCGCATACTGCGCCGAGCGCGTGACGTACTCTGCGGTTTCGACGAGAAAGTTTTTGCGCAATTCTTGCGAACCGCCCGCACCGGTGGCAACGTCGCGCGTGAACGCGAAGTTCACGCCCTCGGGAAATTCGAGGTTGCCCAGTGTCACGAGTTTATTGGCGACGTCTTTTTTCGGCGTTTCAATCGCTGGAACGCTGCGCGTCGAAGCCGGCGCCGGAGGCGGTGTTGTTGGCGTGGTTGCCGGCGGCGGCGTTGGCGGCGCAGCGGCCAAATATGGCTCAAACGTCGCGCGCACTTCCGGCGAGAGCAAGATGCTCTTGGGGCCGTATTTTTGCCGGCTCGCCACTATGTTCACCTCGTCCTCCGCAAAATCCGAGTCAATGATCTCCTCGAATTCCGGTTGGCCGCTCGAACCTTGTGAAGCAACCCAACGCACCAGTCCATCCTGCGTAGTTTCGTTGTTGTCAAGCCCGGCCTCAATGCGGATGTAACGGTTGCTCGTGAACAGTTGGCTCTGTTGCGGATCGAACGGCACCCAGCCGAGGTCAGGGAAATAAACGTCGATCCACGAGTGCCGGCCTTGGGCCATGCCGAAGGTCATTTTGCCATATTCGGTTTTGGCGTCGTAACTTCGTTTCAATGTGACGCCGTTGACGATGCGCACCGGAATGCCGACGGCTCGCATCAACGCGGCAGCAAGGTGAGAATAGTTTTGGCAATTGCCTTTGCCGGTTTCAAACGTGTACATGGCGTCGTATTTTGGCGGGGTCAGGACGTAGGTGGTGTGATCTATCACCCAGGAGAGAATGCGCTGCACCGCGTCGAACTCGGTTTTCACGCCGCGCGTCAGCTCCGCTGCTTTATTGCGGATGCGAGGGTCATCGGCCGGCACTTGTGCGGTGGCGAGCAAATAATCTTTCACGGTTGGGTCGATGCCTGGCAAAGGAAACGCCATCGAGGTGGCGAGTGGATTGAAGAGCACATAGTTGCGCGCGGTGAGTGACACCGTGGCAGTGATCGCCCCGCTGGGATTCGCCCACGTCACCACGACGACTTTGTTGCCGCGCTTGTCGATTTTTTCTTCGCGGTTCGAGGGCGGCGGCGAAAAGTTGATGGTGAGATTTTCGATTTCTTGATTGTAGGTTGGCGATTGATACGTGGCCGGCACGACGGTGCTGATGATCAAAGATTTTGTGCCGGCGTTCGGCACGAGGCGTTGTGTCAGGCTGTAATTGATCCGGGAGCTTTGTCTTCCCTTGAGCAAGTAATTTTCCCCGCGAACATGGGTTGGCAGTATGCTCGGAATGACGAGCAAGAGGAGACCCAAACGGCTGAGTTTTTGCATGAAGTGATGCCTCCTTAGCAAGATGATCAACACTGGTGAAATTGGGTAAAAACCGGTAGCGATTCTTATCGACTATAAATATAGCATAAAATTTTCGAGAATACAACCCATGTTTTCTCGCCAAGCGCCGTAGGCGCGCCGTCATGCCGATGCGATTACAGTCTTTCAAGAGCGCTCTTCAAAATTGTAATATGAGTTTCATTTCGGTAGGCAAAGCATTGCGCCAGTCCACTGATTTGTTGGCAAAATATTTTGACCAGCAAGCCGGTTCACCTTTTCAGCCTTTGTTATAAAGTGCTGTCTTATTTGAGTGTAGATTACAACTTTGCGCTTCCCATCTCGCCGCCATTTGAACCGGCGAGGCGCGGCGGAATTTCCGGTATTGCTTTTGCTAAATCATCACCCAACATGGGATACAAGGGAGTTAACGGCTTTGCAAGCGGTGATAACAATCAGTCAATTTGAACGAGCTTGTAACAGTGATGATGCGGCAATTCCGAAGTCCATGGCTGGGCACTTGGCTTTCCCTAAATCTTATGGGATTGGGCCTCGTACGGGAAGCGACGGCGCAAAATCAGATTCTGGCTAATCCCACCGATTTAACTCACCCGTGGATCAGCAACGTGAATCCCGCGGTGATTCCATTTCAAAACGGCCAAATCGCTCTTGGCATTAAAGTTTTGCATTGGGGCTTTTTTCAAGACCAAACGTTCGGCCTCCGCGAAAACGGTTTCAGTATCAGTTTTCCATTTTTGTTGCCGCGTCAAATCGGGTTGGGCCTGGATGTGCGCCAATTCGACGCGTCGGTATATTCGGAGCTTTCGGCTTCGGCACTGGTGGGCAAGGAAATTTATGACCGGCTGGCGGTCGGCGTAAAGCTTGGTGTTGAGCAGCGTTCCTTCGATCGCGGCAAATTCAATCTCGTGGATCCGAACGATCCGCTTCTCCAAACCGGCTCGCTCGCTCAATACAAGCTGAACACCGGCGTCGGGCTGTTTTGGAATCCCGGCAAATTCACCTCCGGTATTGCTGTGGATCATTTGAACCGCTCCAATGTCGCCCGCGACGGCAAGTTCTTGCTGCCGCGCGAGCTCTCCGGCGCCATGAGCTATCGTTTGGGATTCCTCACTCCCAGCGTCATCGTCCATCATGATGGTTTGGATTGGAACGTTGGTTTTGCCATCGCTGCGGTCAAACCCAAGCTTGGCATGTTGCGTTTGGGTTATGAAAACACGTTGCCGATCAAGCTGGAGGCGGAATTCAATCTCAGCAGGAATAGCAAGCTCGACTATGCGTATGATTTTGCCACGGCAGGCACGCGCGTCGCCTCGATGGGCTCGCATCAAGTGACGTTTAACTATATCTTCAGCCGCGCGCCGGAGATCGGCGATCCGGTTCTGTTTGCCTCGACGAACGTCTTGAACATTATCATCGAAACGATCACCCGCAGCACCCCGGCACAACTCCCGCCGGAGGTTCTGGCTGCGGTAACGGACTTGACGCCGGATTACCTGGCGCCGGCGCTTTTTTTAGAAGATGGCAACGTGGCCATTACGGCCGGCAAATTGCATGAAGGCGAATCCGCCGCCGATACGCAAAATCGTTATCGCGCTTTCGCCGCTGCGATTGCGAGCCTCCTGCGCGAGCATCCCAACAGCAGAATCATCCTGCGAGCGAATGCGGCATCCGCACCGGACGCTGAGGCTTTGGAGCGTTTTTTAAACAAGCAGCTCGGCCTGACTTTCAACGACAATATCTCTGACAAATTTCATTCCACCGGCCGGCTCGCGCTCGAAGAATTCAAGCCGGGTTATCGGTCCATCACCCGCAAAGAGCCGCGCCTCTCCAGCGAGCGTGTGATCTTTGATTTCCAGGTCCCCGGCCGAACCCGCCAGGCGCGGAGCTGGCTTTTTAAGATAGCCGGGCCTAACGGTAAAGCGGTGCGAATTTTTTCGGGAAAGGGCAATTTACCCAATGCGTTGGAATGGGACTGGCGCAATGCCAGGGGCAAAGTGATTTCTCCCGGCGTTTATCAGTGCCGGCTGATCCTGCGATCGAAAAGCGGGAAAGTGAATATCTCGGCGCCGGTGCGTCTGGCGGTTTATTTGACGCGGCGCCATGTGATCATGAATTTTTATGAGAAGCCGGCGCTCGATCCGCTGGAAAGCACGAGTGAGAATCTTGACAAGAAGAAATTGGATTAGCCCAAGGCCGTGCGGCGCTGAATTCCCATGCAAGTGAGTTATTGAAGCTTGCAAAAGAAAAAGAGAATGTCATTAAGGAGAGGCAATATGAGCATCATGATGAATTGGAGAAAAGATTACAATTATCAAAAATG
>JBOHQZ010000495.1:0-5245 GCA_050732275.1 bacterium | reverse complement strand
GTCACCATCGTGTTCGATATCACGGCAGGAACGCTCGTATCGGTCGGCAAAACCACGGTAATCGTGCTGCTGCCACCGGTTAGGCCGTTGGCCGCGCCAAGCGTAATCGGAATCGAATACGCTGCGCCCTGACCGGCAGTGGCCGGTGTCACTGTCACATTGCCGACAACGACCGGCCCGACGGGCACGACTTCGCCTGCGGAGATCGGGAACACTTGGTACCAGGTTTGGACGGCAGTATTGTTCTCTGTGGCGACGAGAAGCCCGGTGCAACTGTTGACGCGATGCTGCGGGAGTGAAACATTATAAAAATCGTCCGAAGCATTTTGGAAATACGTTTTCACTTCCGCAGCAGCCAACGCGACCTCATTACCGATTACGCACTTTTTGTAACGGCCATAGCGCGGCGCGCTCAAGAGTAAAGTGAAAACATACAGCTCGTTATTTGTTTCATCGATGACCAGGCCCGGCCGGGTTTCGGCACTGCCGGTGAACACGGTGAAACAACTGCTCCAGCCGCCGTTGGTCGCGCGTTTATAAAGCCCGATGCCGGTGGCATTGACCGTATTGGGGTGAGTTTTGATCGCCATGAAGATTTCATTATTACCGGATACTGTCATGGCAATATGATCATCGCACTGCGTATTGGCTGGAAGAACGATCTGGCCGGTTTCATCGGTCCAGACATTATCCGGATCGCCGTCTTTGTGCATGAGAAAACCAAAATGCCCGGCGATATCGGTATCTTCGCCATAGCCGACGCCGATATAATTTTGGCCGTTGCTGCTGAAGGCCACCGCGTCGCAAATCGCCAAATTGGTTGTCAAGGTTTTGACGGTAATATCGCCGGTCCACGTTTGGCCGTCATCCGCCGAACGCCGCGCATACAAAATACCGGTGCGCGGCCCAAACACCCAAAAGTCGCCATTTTTCGCGCGCGTGAGAATGCTGGGATTTTCGCCTTGATATGTGAAACCGGTGAGCGTGACCGGGAATCCCGCATCGGCTGCCCAAGTGCCGTTATCCGGATTATATGTCGCTCGCAAAAATTTGGTGCCGGTGTTCGAGCCGTGCGCCGCGAGAATATAAAGTTTGTTGTTGCCGGAATCCATGTAACAATCCAAACGAATCGAGCCGGGCGTGCCGAGCGAAATCGTTTTATTCCACACCGCGCCTTGTTTCTTCCACAGGAACCATTCGCTGAGGCTGGCGTCCGGTGCTGCGACCCACCACGTGCCGTCGTGGAAAAACACTTTGCTCTGATTGGGCTTGTAAAATTCGCTTGAGCCGCCTTTCGTGCCCACGATCGCTGCCGGGCCTTCCGCCGCGGGCGGATTGCAAATTGTCGCGCTGCTGCCGACGGTGACCAGGTTATACCAAATTTTTTCCGTGGTATTATTTTCGGCGCAAACCATTAGTTGCGTGATGCCATCCACGGCGTGCGGCGGCGTACTCAAATCGAGGAACACATTCGCGCCATTGTCGAAAAGCGGAGCCGCCGATACGGTGGTTGCCAAATTTTCCTTTGTAATGACGACGTTTTTATATTCAGCCTTGTTCGTGAGCGTGTTGATGCCCATGAGAAACAGCTTGCTCGCCCCCTGTACTGCGATAGCCGGAGAGGTCCAGGTGCCGGAAGCATTCACATTGAATGCTTGCCAAGGCCCGGTGCTGGCGCTGCGTTTATAAAGTGTGTTGCCGGCATTCGTGCCCGAGACATTGCCGTTTTGGGTGAGGAGATAGAGATTGTTGGAGGCATCCACCGCCAAGTTGATGTTGCCCACGGCGCTTATCCCACTCGCAAGCGTCAACGCCGCCGACTCATCCGTCCACGTCGCCGTCGCGTCGCCGTCACAATGATAAAGAAAACCAAACTTGCTCTTGCCGGCTTTAAATTCTTCGCCGTAGGCCAGGCCGATATAATTCTGTCCGCCCATGCTGAAAGTTTTTGCATCTGCCGTGCCCTTTTTTTGATTGAGAGCGGATTTGATGGCGAATTTTGCCGACCAGGTATTGCCGTTGTCGGTCGAGCGCATGCCCTTGAGCACGTTCGCAAAGATGCGGAAAAGCCAAAGCTCGCCGTTGGCTGCGCGCACGAGGCTCAAGGGATTTTTGCTGTCGGTCTCAAATAAAGCGCTGAGCAGCTTGGGAAATCCGGCATCGATGCTCCACGTGCCGCCGGCGTAGCTCAAGCGATAAAATTCCGGCGTCTCCTCGGTTGAAAAGACAATGAACAGTTTGTCGTTGGCGGCGTCCAGTACGAGATCCGGCCGGGTGCTGCTGCTGATGTTTCCCGCCGAGGCGTTGATCGTCCAAATATCGTTTTTACTATCGTATTGCCAAAGATACCATTTTTTTTGTTGTTTGGCATAAGCCATCGCCCACCACTTGCCGTCGTGGAAAAATGCTTTGCTCTCGTTAGATTTCGTGAAGCCTTTTTTGGTATTATCCGAAAGCAGCTTGCCGGTTTGGGCGAATGCCGCATCGCTCGTGCCGAAAAGCGCCAACACGACGAGCGCCAGGACTAAACGATAGAACCGCCTGAACGCTGCGTTCGACTGTTGTAATAAAGTGAGCACACTTGCCTCCAGAATGAATTAAAAAGAGACGGATGAAATGGATGAAAGTAAAGCTGGGTGAATTTGTAGGAGGTGTCCCATCCGTGAGGGAGATTGTGATCAAATCAGACCGAAGGCAAATCGCGTCCGGCGGCTTGCGATGGCCCCAGTTTTTATTTTAAAGTAAAGAGGACTCGAACTTTGGCTTTTTACTTGCCCAGGCAAAAAGCCATTATCGTTCCGAGGTGGTAAAACAAACTTTTTAGTACCAACCAGACGACGGTATGAATGCCGGCGTTTTGGCGTCCCGACTTCAGCGTGCGTACGGTTTGTCCGAGCATGTCATAAATCCGCAGGCTCGCTTCGCCGGCTTCCGGCAGCGCATATTTGATGATCGTATGTGAAGCGCGTCCCGCAATTTGGGACACGAATGGATTCGGATAATTTTGCTCCAACGCATATTGTTGCGGCAACTTTGCGATGAAGGTTAGTTTTTCAGGTGCGGTCTGCGCCGGCGTTTCCTCGCCGTTCACGCCGAACAGCGAGAACGGCATGCCGAAGGTGAGCGCCTCGCCTTCTTTGGCAGTCTGGGCGAGCTTCGCTTGGAGGTTGACGAGTACACCATTGCCTTTGATGCAGCCTGCACTCTTTGAAAAGCCGGCAATCCGCAAAACCCCTCGCCGTCCGGCGTTCCAATCCATCTCCCAATCTTCCGGCTTGAGCATGGCTCCCAACGAAACCTGGGTCACGCGAATCGACGCCTCGAAGTTCAGCGTCAGATCAAAAGAATTATAAGCGGCGTCCGCCTGGCTCACTTCCACAGCGAAATCGATCTGCTCACTCCCAACCTCGAACAAGGGAGCGGATATCGCAACAACGGGGCCATTGGCGGCGCTTTTGCTAGGTGCGCTGCCCAAGCTTCCATTCACATCCCCGAGAATGATGCCGGTGAAATTTTGTTCGGTCCGGTCGTCGCGGATCGGCGTGTAAGCCCGGCGGTTGGGAGCGACGCACCAATTTTCCTTCGTGATTTTGAAATCAGCGTCAACGAAACGCCAATCATTCTGGCCGAAGCGGCGAAAGTCTTTCAAGGATTCAGTGGAACGTTTGAGAATGGCTAACGCATCGCCGGAGTTGACCTGGCAACCACCGGTTACATCCGCGGCCAAGCGTTCATAAGCGGTCAATGTATCCGACACGCCGGTCCGGCCCTTAAACGCTTTGAGCGCATCGCCGGAGGTAATCCTGTTCGCGGGAAAATTGCCGGCAACGCGACGCGGCATGAGGAGAACCTCATTGCCCAGCGGAATCTCGGCAAATTTAAAGTGGCCGTTCGCATCGGAAACTGCAAAGCGAATCTCGGGATCGGCGATTTCGAGCTGCAAAGTGTCCCCGGCCAACGGCTTGCCGTCGCTGAAATAAAAAAGCTTGCCGCTGATTCTGGCTTCATTTGGAATGGTAAATAAACCGTCAGCTCCGTCGACGGGCAGCGCGCCGGCGCTGGAATTAGTCGCCGACAAATGGCTCAATACAAGTTGAACGGTCGTTCCCCGCATGGCCGTATTTTCCACCCGGAAACGGAGGATGATCGCTTCGCCCGCTTGCGTTAATGTCGTGTCCTGCATATAGGCGCCAATCTTGGCCGCGCCGGAACTACTATTGACGTTGATGTTCCAATCGCGGGAGAGAATTGGTCCACGCGTGAAATCGACATACGCCAACACCTGCGAATCGAAACTGAGCTTGGCATCGAACGATCCAACCTTGCGGCCGTTCGGATCGATCATCAGCGGAATCTTCACCGTATCACCGACGGCGCCGCGTCGATCGGTTGGGACTCTGAAATGAACAACCGGGGCGCTGGAAACGGCAAATGCCCTGGATATAGTGGCGGCGCCCCCGTCCGATTGCGCATTGATCACCGAGACATCATGCGGGCCCACCGGCGCCCATCCCTCAATGAAAATCTTGGCGATGATTTGCGTCGCGTTAACGACGGTTACGCGCTCGATCTTAATGCCTTCGCCAAAATCCACGCTGCTGATCTCTTTCATAAATTGCGTTCCGCTCAGTTCGACCTCCAAAGTCTGATTCACGCCGCCGATCGTTGGGGTGATGCTCGTTAAAGTTGGCCGCGGATTAACGATGTTGAAACCATCCGGCAGATTCGCGATCCCGCCGCCCGGCCCGGCGTTGGTGACGGAAACGGTGCGGCTGCTGATCTCAACATTGAGTGGGATGGAAATTTTCGCCGTGATTTCCGTTTTGCTATTAACCGTGACGGAGCCAACGATAATATCCGGCCCGAAGCTCGCCGTGCTGACGTCTTTGAAAAAATTTTCCCCGATCAAAGTGACGTCAAGTGTTTGCCCGCGGCCGCCGCTTGCCGGAGTGAGGCCTGTCAAAACCGGCGTGGGGTTATTGATCGTGAAAGTCCTGCGCTCGGAGGCCTCGCCGGGCCCGGCGTTGGTGAGCGAAAAAACGCGCGGCCCGACCGCCGCATTCGCGCTGATCGTCAAATTCGCCGTCAGGCTCGTTGGGCTCGTCACCGTTGTCGAATTAGCCCAAGTTCGACACGAAAAAAAATTTTCCCGGCGCTCAGGCACGGACAAAATTCGATTTCGTGCCTAATGGCAATGAAATCGCCATGTAGTGAAGACTTACCCCCTTGCGCGACATAGGGTGAT
>JBOHQZ010000494.1:0-5249 GCA_050732275.1 bacterium | reverse complement strand
GATGATCGAAAGAATGGGCTACGGCCGGCGGAAGGCGGAGGTGGATGAGCTGCGTCGCGAGTTGAAAGCATTCTAAATTTTAAATTGAAAATTTTCAATTTAAAATTTGCAATTTGACGGCGAGTAAGAGTATGAGTACGAGTATGAGAAAAAGAATTGAATGCATAACATGAAATCACTTTCAAAATCGTTTATCCTTGTCATCACGTTAACCCTCCTTTGCGGGAATGCCTCCGCTTCCAAATTCAAGCAGTTCCTGCCGGTCACGGACAAAATCCTCATGCTGCATTTTGACGACGGCTACGTCGAGCACTATGGCCTCGGTCGTGGCGGCAACGATGATCGCGTCTTCAAATCCGAACTTCTGCTCATCTGGGCGATGCGAACCGCCTCATACACCCTAAGCAGCGCCGACGATGCGGATTATGCGACGCCACTCTCACCGCTCAAAGTGGGCCGCAAAAGTAAGGGCAAGGATTTCAGCTCGATCCATTTTTCAAATTATCCCTATGTGCTCGAACATTTCATCTATCTGGAATTGCCCTATCCCTTGAAGCACGGAAAAACTTATCGTCTCCAATTTCCTTATTTGGATCTCACCCGCAGCGACACGACGTTCGTTTATGACGAATTTGCGCTGCGCTCGGAAACCATTCATGTGAATCAAATCGGCTACGCGCCGCCAGCGCCGGTGAAATATGCCTACCTCTCGCATTGGCTGGGCGATCTCGGCTCGCTGGCTTTGGACGGCTATGCCGCCGCGCCATTCTACCTCGTCGAGGAGAAATCCAGGACCGTGGTTTACACGGGAACCATCGAGTTGAGAAAATCGCTGCAACAGGGCGAGCCGGACAACGGTTACGCAACGCACGCGCCCTACGGCAGTTTCACCGGCGCCGATGTGTGGGTCGCGGATTTCTCGGATTTCACCAGGCCGGGCGAATATCGCCTGATGGTCGATAGAATTGGCTGTTCCTACCCGTTTCGTATTGATGACGATGTTTATCGCGAAGCGTTTTACACCACGATCCGGGCGCTCTATCATCAGCGTTGCGGCATGGCTTTGGAAGCGCCATACACCCAATGGACGCGGCCACGCTGCCATCATCCGGCTGAAACCGACACGGTGATTCTCTCCAACTGGCGCTTCATGGACGGCGGCAACGCCTTCACGCAATTGCCGCAGTATGCCACGAAAGTCAAGAAGCCGTTCTATGGCGGCTGGCACGACGCCGCAGATTGGGATCGCAATGCGTACCATTTGAATGCCTGCAAGGTGCTACTGCTGACGTATGAGCTGCGCCCAGAAAATTTTTCCGACGACGAGCTAAGCATTCCGGAAAGCGGCAACGGCCTTCCGGATATTTTGGATGAAGTGCGCTGGGGCGTTGATTTCTTCAAGCGCATGCAGGAAGACGACGGCGGCGTTCACGGCGGCATCGAGACCTGGCGGCATCCGGCGACCGGGGTGAGCGGCGTGACCGATACGGATCAATGGTACGCCTATGCGCCTGATCCGCAGGTTTCATTTCATTATGCCGCCGTCGCCTGCCAGATGGCGTATTGTCTGGAAGTGGCAGGCCATGCAGAATTCAAGTCTGACTATATCAACTCGGCGCGCCGGGCTTACGACTGGGCAATGAATCACATTTTGCCGGGTGACGAAACCAAGGTCCGCGACTTCCGGCAACATGCGGCGGCGTGGCTGTTCAGAATCACCGGCGAGGCGCAGTTTCAGGAACAATTCAAAAAAGACAACATGGTCAAAACCGCGACCACCGAGCTTGAAGTGTGGGAGTCGCATGACCAGCAGTGGGGCGTGTGGACTTATGTGATGACCAAGCAACCGAATATTGATCAGAGTTTGAGAAGCATGCTGATGAAAGCGGTGGAGAATTGGGCTTACTCGGATCACATTAATAGCGCTGATTCCCGCGGTTATCGTTACGGCAATGACTGGTGGTATCCGGTCGTGTCCGGCCAGGCCACCCGCCCGAATATCTTTCCGCTGATGGCGGCGTATGCAATCACCGGCAATAAAAAATTTCTCTCGTATTGTTACACCACGTGTGATTATATTCTGGGCGCGAATCCGTTGAATATGTGCTGGGTGTCGGGCCTCGGCGAAAAGCATCCGGAAGAATTCATGCATCTCGATTCGTGGTTTTACAACCGGGAAAAAGGCATGGTGCCCGGGATCATTCCTTACGGGCCTTATTGGTATGAGGAAGGAACACCCGGCGGGCCGTGGGATCCGCAGTGGGGTAGGACGACGACCTATCCCGCAGCGAAGCTGTGGCCTTCGCATGAGTTGTGGTTTGAAAATCGCTATTGCCCCCCGACCAATGAATTCACCGTGCACGAATCAATTGCCCCGGCGGCGGCGGCTTTTGGTTTTTTGAGCCAGCCAGGCGGCAAGTACACCGGCGTGGCCCAGAAAAAAACTGAGGCGGTTAGTGATTTTCGGCTGTTGCAGAATTATCCGAATCCGTTTAATCCCGCCACGACCATTGCGTTTCATCTGCCCGCCGCCGGAAGAGTTGAGGTGATCATCTTCGATATTTCCGGCAGAAACGTCGTTACGCTGCTCGATGAAGTCAGGAGCGCCGGCGAGTACGCGCTTGCCTGGGAAGGAAAAGATGCAAACGGCCATGCGGTTGCCAGCGGCGTTTATTTTGGCGTGGTGAAATTTCAGACACAACTGCTGAGCAGAAAAATGCTGCTGGTGCGATGAGTTTATGGCCTTGATGTTTGTGACGTTCAAACAGTTGGTTTATGTCCCGGGGCTTTTTAATGAGCAAGTTCTTTATCCGCTTAATTCGTTTAATCCGCTTAAAAAATCGGTAAACGGATTTAGCGGATCGAGCGGATTAAAATCTGGTTGGCTGCGGTCCTGGCTTGCTTAGAGTGTTGGCAGGGCAGGCTCGTACAGGTTAGATATTGAACGCCGTTCGGAGCAAAATCCCCATGAAAGCCATGATCCTCACTCGCCTCGGTGCGCTCGAACACAACAAAAGCCCGTTGACGTTGGTTGATCTGCCGGCTCCGGTTCCGCGAGAAAATGAAATTCTCATTAAAGTTTCTGCCTGCGGCGTTTGTCACACCGAATTGGACGAGATTGAGGGCCGAATGCCACCGCCGCGCCTGCCGGTAGTTCTCGGTCATCAAGTGGTGGGAAGAGTCGAGCAAGTCGCCGACAAAAGCGCGTATAAAAGTGACGATCGCGTTGGCGTAGCGTGGATTTATTCCGCCTGCGGCACATGCAAATTTTGTCTTGAAGATCATGAGAATTTATGCCATCTTTTCAAAGCCACGGGCAGAGATGTGAACGGCGGCTACGCCGAGTACATGACGGTTGCGGCAGACTTCGCTTACCGTATTCCCGACATTTTTTCCGATGCAGAAGCTGCGCCGCTTTTATGCGCCGGCGCGATTGGTTACCGCTCGTTGCGATTGGCCGGGTTGAAGGATGGACAGAATTTAGGACTAACCGGATTCGGAGCCTCGGCTCATCTCGTGCTCAAGATGGCGAGACATCAATATCCGCATTCCAAAGTTTTTGTTTTTGCCCGCAGCGAGCAAGAAAGAATATTTGCGCAAGAGCTGGGTGCAGTTTGGGCGGGTGACATTGAAGAAGAATCCCCTGAAAAACTGGATGCCATCATTGACACCACGCCGGTGTGGAAACCGATCCTCGCAGCCTTGAAAAATTTGGAACGCGGCGGCCGGTTGGTGATCAACGCGATTCGCAAAGAAGAGGTGGATAAGTCGAGCCTCGCGCAATTGGATTATCCCACGCATCTCTGGCTGGAAAAAGAAATCAAAAGCGTCGCCAACGTCACCCGGCGCGACGTGCGTGAATTTTTGGAGCTGGCGGCTAAAATTCCCCTTAAACCGGAAGTCCGGGAATTTCGCTTGGAAGAAGCCAATACAGTCTTGCTCGAGCTTAAGACGAGAAAAATTCGCGGCGCTAAGGTTCTGCGGATTGAATGAAAAAAACTATTCCGTGTGAGTTTTTGATCCGTGTGGAACCAAAAGAATTTTCCCCTCTGTCATTTGCGCAGAATATTGCTGCAAGCCTTTCACCACTTCTTCGAGCGGCAGACGCGCCCGCACCTCGGTTTTGAGATCGCTCGCCAGAAGTTTTTGTACATGCATGGCCGCACGAATTTGGCCGAGCATGCTCTTGTGTCGCGCCCATTCGGAAAGCCAAAAGCCTTCGAGACGCTTGCCGTCAAAAATGAGTGAGCGCGGATCAATTTTGCAGCCTTGCTCGGAGACGGCGCCGTAAACGATCATTTTGGCGCCTTTCGGCAATGCGCGCAAAATGTACCCGCTGATTTCTCCGGAGACTGCTTCGAGCGCGAGCGAGACGTGCAGTTGGTGGCTGAGCTGGTGGAGATGCTCCTCAAAATCCGGCGCGCTGCTGTTGAACACGTATTTCGCGCCAAGCGATTGCAGCAAATCGACCTGCTCCTGGCGGCGCACCACGTTAATGACGGTGATGCCAAGTCGCTGGCCGAGACGAAGAATCATGCGCCCCAATGCGCTTGCCGCCGCGCTTTGGACCACGGCGCGATGGCCGTCGCGCTTCGCGATATCCAGCAGCGCCCACGCCGTCATCGGGTTGACGATGAGCATTGCACCTTGCTCCAAGCTGACGTGCTTTCGCAACGGGATGCACATCTTTGCGGAAGTAACCATATATTCGGCCCACGTTCCATCACCATCAAAAGGAGCGGAGCAGGCAGCACGTTTGCCAACGAGTGCGTTTGCCATGAAGCCACCGCCGGACGCCACGACCGTGCCGCTGCCTTCAAAACCCGGCGTGACTGGCAGTTTTTTTTGCATTGCATATAACCCGCGTATGAAACCGGCATCGGAAGGATTCACCGGCGTCGCCGTGATTTTTACGAGAACTTGGCCTTTACCGGGGCGCGGCACAGGTTTTTCGACGAGCACCAAACTTTCGGGTTTTCCATCATAAGCGCGAAGCTGTAAAGCGCGCATGGTGGTGGGAATAGGCATGTGTGTGTTCCTCAGTTTGAACCTAAGCAAGAAGCAGTGGTAGTAACAGTAGCAGCGGCAGTTGCAGTTGCACTCTCTTAACTGCTACTGCCGCTGCCACTGAAAATCAGTCGTTGCTCGCTTGCAATTTCTGCGCGACCTTTTCGACCTCGGCCCACACCCGCAGCAAATTTCCGGAACATATCTTCTGAATATCTTCGTCCGAGTAGCCTTTTTTAAGC